>JAEUAF010000642.1 GCA_019695485.1 Sorangium sp. | reverse complement strand
TGCGGGGGCAGTTTTCGCAAACAGGATTTCGCGAACACCCCTGGACCCGGCCCTGGCTCGCGCCGTGCTAGTCTGGGCAGATGCCCGAGCGCGTCTCGAGCGGGGACGGTCCCGCTGTTGGACTCGTGCTCGACCGGCAGTTTCAGCTGGGCGAGCTGATTGGGGCGGGCGCCATGGCCCACGTGTACCGGGCGCGCCAGCTCGGCGTGGATCGCGACGTCGCGGTCAAGATCCTGCGGCGCGAGTTGCTGACACGTGCAGACGTGGTGGCGCGCTTCCAAGCGGAGGCCGCGCTCACGGCGCGGCTCAGCCACCCTCACGTCGTCGTGGTCCATGCCGTCGGCGAGATGGCGCCGAACGCCGAACCGTACGTCGTGCTCGAATGGTTGGAGGGCGTGCCGCTCTCGAAAGTGCTTGCCAGCGCCGGGGGCGCGCTGTCGCTCGCGCGCGCGGTCCACGTGATGCTCGCGTTGTCGGACGCGGTCGGTGAAGCGCACGCGCACGGCATCGTTCACCGCGATTTGAAGCCCGACAACGTGATGCTGGTGCGGCGCGGCGACGATCCCGATTTCGTCAAGCTCCTCGACTTCGGGCTGGCCAAGAGCCTGGAAGAGCGTGTCGACCCGCGAACGCGCGCGGGCAGCATTCTCGGTACGCCGCGTTATGTGTCACCCGAGGGCGCCGAGGGACAGCTCGTTACGAAGGCTTCGGACTGCTACTCGCTGGCTACCCTCTTGTACGAAACGGTCACGGGGCGCACACCATTCCAGGCGGAGAGCGCGGTTCAATTGCTCGCAGCGCAGGCCACTGTCGCGCCGCCGGATGTGCGACAATTTGCGCCGGGTGGCCACCTCCCTGAGCCGCTTGCAGCCTTCATCATGCGAAATTTGGACAAGCGTCCGAGCGGCCGCGCCGAAGATGCGCGCGCCTTTGGTCGGGGGCTCGCCACAGCCGCGCGCGAAGCAGGGCTCGACGCGTCGGAGATCGGTCTGAGTGCAACCCTCACAGGAGGGCGCAGTCCACTGGCAGCGCTGGCTACACCGGGTACCGAGCCCGAACCCGGTGCGTCACTCCCCGCCCCTAGGTCGGGCTCGGCGCCGGCCCCGACCGCGTTGGAGCCCAACGCGCGCGCCGGCACCAACCGACCGAACGAGCGGACACAGACCGGCAACCACGCTGCGGGCAGCGCGCGCCCGATCTGGGTTCTCGGCGTGTGTTTCATCGTTGGCGCGCTCGCGGCGGCAGCCATCGCGGCCAGCGCGAACGCGCCACACGCCGGGATTGGAGCCAAACCGTGACCGCAGCCGGGCGCGTCAGAACGGGCCTCAGTGCGCTGACACTCGCCAGCCTCCTTGCGTGGGGCGCGACCGCCCTCGCCGAACCCACAGCGCGCGAACCGTTGCCAGAAGATCTGGCGACGCGCCCGGTAACCGGCTTCGCGGCGCTAGACAGACCGACCGGCATTGCAGAGGTCGGCTTCGGCTGGCTCACCTTGCCGCGCGCGCAAGTGTGCGCGGTCAATTGCTCGCGTGGGGACACGAGTTTCGAAGTCGACGTGTGGCAACTTTACCGTGCGAGCCGGCGTTGGGCGCTCGGCGCAGGAATCTTACTCGCGCTGATTCCCACGAATGACGCTTCCGAGGCCAACCGTACCCGCCGCTACATGACGATCGAAGGCGGCGCCCGCTACTATCCGTACGTCGGCGAGAACGTGGAGTGGTGGTTCGGGCTGACGGGCGGTTTGGTGGTCGTCAGTGATTCGTTCTTGGTGGCGCACGCGCCATCTGATCGGGCGCTACTCGGACCCACGGGCGAGACGATTCGCACGGAAGGGGGCAGTCTCGGGTTGGCGGGTGGTCCGGTGATCTCGCTCGCGCGTCACTGGACCTGCGGCGTCACCTTGCGCTACGCCGAATGGTTCTTACCGGAGCGTGCTGCCGTCGACGCGCTCGGCAACCAAGCCTCACTCGTCGGGCAAAACGTGGTCATCTCGCTCGGCATGAACGTCGCTTACCGCATGGCGCTGTAGGCGCGCTCGGGCCCGCAACCCGCGGCGAAACGCCTAGAATGCCCCGACGAACGGCGTAAGAGCGGCCAGCATCCGCTCCAAGACCAGCGCCGTCACGGCAAGCAATACGATCGAGCGCAGGGGCGCCAGCAGGTGCGAGACATGGGCGGGCGACGCAGCGCGCGCCAGCAGCGCCTCGGCCACACTCGTCACGATGGCCGCCCCCGCAACCGGCGCGGCCACCGCGACTGCCAAACCAACGCACGCGGTCAGCTTGAAAATGATGGCGGCGAGCGGCGTGGCAGCAGGTGGGTCGACAGCGAGCGCAGCGATGAGCCGCGCCGCACCGCCCGACTGCAGCACGAAGACAGCCACCAACAAGCCCAGCAGGCCGCCGAGCGGCGTGTGCTCCGTATCGAAGACCGGCAACGATCCCGCGCCGCGCTGGCCGCGCAGGTCATCGACGGCGCCGCCCGCCATGAGGGCAGCATGAACGAGCAGCGCCGCACCAAGCGCGATGGGGACGCCGCGAGCCGTTTCGGCCATCAGTTGCAGCGACAACGGCAGAGCTGAACCGGCCACCGGTCGCAGAGCCGGAGCCACAGCGACAGCCAAAGCGAAACCGAGCCCCGCTCGCGCGGGGGCCGGAAGCGCGGACCCGCCGAAAATCGGAACCAGCACCAGGGTTGGCGAGACCCGCGCCCAGGCGCGCAGCCACGCGACCGGATCGGCACCGGCGACAGCGAGCAGCGCGCTGAGGGTTTCAGCGGCCTGACCGGGCGGGGTTGCGGAGGGGAGCAAAGGGGCGTCTACGCCTCGCCTTGGATTGACGCGAGCCAGGGCGGCGCGTTAACGGTTCTCGCGCCTCGAGCCGTAGGTTCCATGAGTTTAGATCTTTCCGCAATCGGGCATCAGACCAAACCGTTCGTCTTCGAGTACGATTTTCAGAAGACCGTGCTCTATGCGCTCGGGGTCGGAGCGACGCGCGACGAGCTCGACTTCTTGTACGAGGGGCGCGGACCCAAGGTTTTGCCGTCCTTCGCGGTAGTCCCGAGTTACGCCCCGGCGACCGAGCTGTTCGAGAAGACCGGCTGCGATCTCCTCAAGCTGTTGCATCTCGGTCAGACCATTCGCTTGCATCGTCCGCTACCACCGGCGGCCCGCCTCGAAACGGTGGGCATCGTCAAAGCCTTCTACGACATGAAGAAGCTCGCGCAGGTCGTACTGGAGACGCGCACGACCGAGCGTGGGGAGCCGCTCTTTGATACCGAGTGGCTGCTCCTCATTCGCGATGGGGGCGGTTTCGGTGGCCCGCGCCCTCCCAAGACCGAAACCCTGCGGCCCGAACCCGGACAGGGGCCGACCTTCGCCACCAGCTTGCCTACGACGCCGGAGCAGGCGCTCCTCTATCGCCTGTCCGGGGATTACAATCCGCTCCACGCCGATCCAGAATTTGCCGCCAGCGCGGGCTTCCCCGAGGGCCCGATCTTGCACGGCCTCTGTAGTTTCGGGGTAATGACACGAGCGCTCGTGCGACACCTCGGCGGGGACGTCAGCCGAGTGCGCGCCATAGGCGCACAATTCAGGAAGCCCGTCTGGCCGGGAGACACCATTCGGACGGACGGCTACGAGCTAGGAAATGGGCGTTTTTCTCTGGAAGCGTTTGCCGCCGACCGCCCCGATCCCGTGATCACGAGTGCGTGGGCCGAAACGACGCCTTGATTCCGGGGCAAGACCCAACCGACGAACCGCGATAGGAGTTCAGCGATGTCCGACGATCAGTCCAAGAAGGTTCAATCCGTCCCGCCTCCGGCCACCGACGACATCGATCAGGATTGGGGCGGAACACCCGCGCCTCCGGCGGCCGCCGCCGCGGAGTCGGCCTCAGCAGTAAAGGGCGACGCCACGCCGAGCACGCCCGCGCCCGCCTCCGCTGAGAAAGTTGCCAAGCCTGCGCCGCCCGCCGACGAGGACGACGAAGAAGAAGAGGACGACGAGGCCGCCGACGATCACGCAAATGCGCACGCCAAGTCCGCGCGTCCAGCGGTCGGCTCGACCCCACCGTCCACGACGTCATCTCGCCCGGCAAGCAACGAAGCCGCGTCGGGCGATTGGCTGCCCGAGTGGTCGCCCTGGGCTGTGCTCGGGGGGCTCGTTGTCATCGGCCTCTTGGGTGGACTCGGTGGGCTCGGT
>JAEUAF010000636.1 GCA_019695485.1 Sorangium sp. | reverse complement strand
CCGCCACCATTTGGTGGCGACGTGGGGACGTAGTGGCGCCGTCAGGGCTGGCCACGCGCGGACAAGCGCGACGCTCGCTCGATCTGGCGCTCGCAACTGCAACAGGGCACGCTTGGCAGCGAATGGCGCCGATCCGTCGCTGATTCCTGCCGCCACAATCTGACACGCGGCCTCGCGCGCTCGCCTCCAAACGTCACGGTCCAGCAGGAACTCCCCCGCGTCGTCCACCTGCACCGGATACCGGTCGCGAGAGCGCGCCACGCGGGCATAGAGCGCGACGTGCTTCGACTGCAGCTTGACTAGGACGTCGGTCGGAGTCGCTTCACCTGGCCACCACGTGCGCCGCCAATGCGCCTCGCCGCCATGCCCGATTCCATAGAGCGGGACGCCGGCGACGAATGGAGGCGCAGGCGGGTCGAGGAGCGACGAGAGCGCATCGGGAGCCGGCCCATCGCTCTCGGCACGGGTACGCCAGAACCGCACTCCTGCGGCGGACGCGAACCACGAGAGACAGCGCAGCCGCAGCGTCTTCGAGCAGAATACGCATGCGGCGCAGTACCGATTACCGCCGAAAGCCTGAAGCCGGTTTGCGTTGCGCGTCGGAACGAAGTTCGAACTCACGAGCGTGTCGACGCTGTAGCGCGCGTCCGCGGAGTTGCACCCGGCGCAGTGAGTCGCCGCGCCTCGCGAGAACGGAATCACCTCGCCATCCGTCGCGCACGGCACGGGTGAGCCGGCGGCCTCCCAAACGATTCGCGTTGGCGCTGTCACTCGCTAACCTGGCGCACGCTGATCCCAATCCGGTGCAGCGGCAAGGACGGTATCTGCACAACGAATCCGTCTTTACGGCTGTATGTGACACCGGCAGCCGGGAAACCGAGCCGCCGCAACGTCTCAAGCATGATGCTCGGCGTTAGAAATTCGTCAGTCGCCACGTGTTCCCATGGCGCGTGGTCGGCCATCACCTTGTGGTATTTCTCAATCAGGCGGAACAACACGGGGCGCAACCGTTCGAATCGCAACGTCCAGTACCTGTGCCACAGCGCAGCCGGGAACGGATAGACGGGCTCCTTGTTCTCCGCCACGAGTTCGCGCGCCTCGGCCTCCACGCGTTCTTCGTCCCACTCAAATAGGAGGCGGTCGGCCTCGTCGGGCGTGAGTTCTCCGCGGACGAATGCGGCTCGGATTTGGGAGCTTGTCCTCACGTCAGAAAATCCTCAACGACCCGAATGACCTCGGCGGCTAGCGCGCTCTTTGCCGCCGCAGCGCCGAGTGTAAGCAGGATGAGTCCAGGGAGACGGATCTCTTGGCCGTCGGGTCCCAATACGGTCGCGTCGCCTCTCCAGTCGCCGTAATGGTGAACGCGCCAGGTCTGCCCATCGATCTCGATTTTTGAAGTGTGCATTAGAAGCGTTCCTCCTCCACGTGAGATACACCGTCTGGTCTCCACTCAAACCAGGTCAGGTAGTAGGTCGCAATGTCAATGGCGTCTCCTAGAGCGAAATCAGCTCTCGCGCCTGCGATGAGCCGCGTGCCCGCGAACATACCCATCATTTTCTCCGGATTCGCGAGCAGCAGCGACGAGCCTTTCGATCTTCGATTGGTCGATCGCCTTCCGCGCACGAGAAACGAGGAAGCGATGGGCATGCCTACCTTGCTTCATGATTGCACGCCCAAATCTGTCGCGACTTTCTCGCATGCCTCCAACTGCCGCGCGGCCAGACATATAACTCTGGACCCCTCTATTCTGCGAATTAACAGGCCACCCTTGATCACATGTTCACGCGCAACGGAATCAAGCTTCTTGATTTCCGCAGCGGCCGGGCGATACCATTCCCACGTCGGAGGGGTGCGGCCGACATTCTCGTCGCCGCCCTTCACGTAGAGCGATCCATTCGGGTCGGTGAAGTCGTTCTGGGCGTCGATGCATACGAGGTGAACTTTCAACATTTTCTACTCGGTCCTTTCGTTACTTTCTTCGGAGTCTTCGGAGCTGCGAGCGAGCGCATCTACGTCGCGGATGGCGGCGAGCAGCGGAATCAGTTCGTCGAGTTCTGGATTGGTCGCCAGCGAATGCAGCGCCGCCGATTGCTCGCGCAGGCGATCGAGCTCGGCGGCTTGCGATTCATCCCACTTCCGGATGCCGTTCAGGTACGGGCCAACCCACTCGGGCGTATGAGCGACCGGATCACCGTCGATCAGGAGAATATCTTCGATCGCGGTACGCCATGCCTCGGCCTGCGCCGCGCCAGCCACGGCTCGTCTAGCCGCCGTGCTCAATGATTCGGCGCTACCAGCCAATGGGCCCAGGACGGCCCAGAGCCTGTCCCAGCTGCCATCGTCCATTAGGTCAGCGAGCTTTGCCTCAGCCCGTTCGGCGCGGCGCTGTTCTTCGTCCCGCTGCCGACACGCAGCGTGTTCTCGTTGTCCTCGCTCGGACAAGAGGCGTTTTAGCGCCGTGAGCTGATCGTCTATCAAGTCCTCAACCGGCTGCAGCCCGAATTCATCGTCGATGATATCGGTGAGACGTTCCGACAATTCTACACCGCGCGCGAGCATTTTGGCTCGCCTGACCTTCTCGGTCTCGAGCTCATCGCGCAGTCTGGCGACGGATGCGCCGAGTTCGCAAACTGCAGCGCAGAATGCATCGCGCTCAGCAGCGTAGAACGATATTGGCGGCTGTTTGCGACCAAGCAACGTGCGACAACGCGCGATCAAGGCGTCCAAAAATTCAGGTCTCATCGGTCAGGTCGTCCCTGCTTGCGTCGACGGTTGCGCTCCTTGCGTTCCTTGAGCGGGCGACGTTTTGGCCGCGCGGCGCGCGGCAGCACACCGAAGTGCGCCACGCTGGGTTCTGCCGGTCTGGCGGGCGGAGTGAATTCGGTGAGCGGCTCCGCATCCGGCCTACTGCGCGGCATGATGATCGGCCCCGAAATGGCGGCCATGGCGAGCAATAAGCGCTGCATAGCGGTCGGCTTGTTCACACGGACTCCAGCTGACTCTTGAGTGAGTGAAGACCCGCCTCATAGAGATTCAGTGCCGCACTGAGCGCGACGAGCCTGTCGGGGGCATGAATCGGCGCCGAATACACCACGTCGCCAAGGGCGGCCGCCACGAGCGTGTCATGCCGCTTCAATTCAAACTGGTACGCGCGTTCAAGCTCGGAAGCCGTGCGATTCTCCTTTGTCGCGAGCCGCCAGACGCCATCAGCTGCGTCGAGTATCTCTTGCGCATGGCTCGTCAGCATCGCGCTACTCCGCCGCAACTTCCGTAGCGCGCGCCGAGCGGCACGCTACCCACGCCGCGAGGTCATCGGCGATTCCGTTGAGCGAGGTGATCGCCAGGTCGATCGCGAGCCGCGCCTCAGGCTCACTCACGGCGGGGGCCGTCAAGGCACGGAGGCCATCGGCGAACGCCGCAATTTTCTCGACATCCGGCTTCAGCGCTTCGAGCCGACGCGCGTGCGCCGCCTGCCGCTCCATTTCGGCGAGCCCCGCTTCTTCGGCGGCGACACGGTCTCGCTCCGCCTGCTCCGCCGCCTCCACCAACGCCTTCGCGCGCGACTGGCGCTCAAGTTCCTCGCGCTCAGCTTGGCGCCGCTGCGCCTCGACGCGCTGGCGCTCCGCTTCGAGGGCCTCACGCTCGGCATTCAGGCGCTCCGCTTCCGCTCGCTGCTCGGCGGCGAGTCGCTCACGCTCAGCGCGCTGCTTCGCCTCGAACGCCTTGCGCTCCTCCGCCACCCGTTTGCGTTCGGCACGCTGCGCCTCCTCCATGACGCGGCGTTCCTCGGCCAAGCGCGCCCGCTCAGCCTCGAGTCGCGCGTTTTCCTCGCGCAACCTGGCCTCCTCGGCCTCGCGTTCGGCTCGCAACCGCGTCTCCTCGGCCTCGCGCGCAATGCGACGCTTTTCCTCTTCCGCCTCTCGTTCTTTCCGGAGCTGAGCCTCCAGTTCGCGCCGCTTCGCCGCTTCCGCTTCCGCCTTGACTCGCGCCTTCTCCTCGTCGACCGCCTTGAGCTTCCGATCGAGCGGCTCCTCGATTTCCTCGAGCAGAGCCGTCAGCTCCCGAGCGGAAGCGTCCACGCTATTCCCGAAAGCGAGCGCGTCCGCTTTGAGCTCCTTCCGGCGTTTCTCGACCGCCACGCGCGTCGTGCGGACATGCTGGCGCGCGAGCCTAACTTCTTCGTAGCCGGTTGGCGTCGAGGCGTCGAGCGCGGCGTACTTCGCGCGCGTCTCTGAGATTTGCGCCTTCGTCACGTCGAACCGGATGAGCGAGCGGAACTGCGGAAGCGTCACCACCTCCGCCACGTGCGTCTTCGTCTCTTCGTCAAACATCGGCTTCCTCCTCGATTTCGTTGCTACCATCGCGCGCCCAAACGACATCGCCGCTGCGCCCCAGGATGCGCAGCGTCCCGCCGTAGGCGTTCGCCGCGTGAATCTTCGCGTCGTCCAGCGCGCCCGTGTAGAGCGCCAGCTTCACCCAGCGATCGCCGCGCTGCTGCTCCACCGTGAAACCAGTGAGCGGGCGGCGCGCGCCGGCGACTGCGCTCCCGTTGAAGAACGGGTCCGCGCGGAATTGGAAGTCGGGGTTTGTGGGTTGCATGGCGGAAAACTCAGCCTTCGTCCCCGGGCTGGCGCTCCGCCAGAACCTCTCCCGTCACCTGATCGAACGGTACAGCTGACGAGGCGGAGCCATTCTTCCCTGCGCCGAGCTTCATGCGTTTTCCGTCCTGCGCTGGTTCCGCGGGAGCCGGGAGCGACTCAACCGGGATCGCATCGGGTTCTTCGTCGAGAATATCTCCAGCGCCGCTCAGCTTGGCATAGACGCGAGCCAACAACTTGCGCGTGGCCTTGCCGAGAATCGCGTCCGGACCCATTCCAGAATTCACACGGACCGGGATCCTAGTATCCATGCCGCCCTGCAACGCCTCGCAGCGGAGCACGTGTTTCTCCCCCGCGTGCGTCCATCGAGCTTCCGCCGCCACCAGGGCGCCCTTGTCCGCCACCAAGTGCGGGACCGCTAGTTCGAACTCGAGATTACGCAGCCCAGGAAACTCGCGAACGTTGCGTTCATAGCCATTCTTTGCGCCATAGAAGCGACCGGCGATGATGTTGAACTCGTTGTTCACCGGCTGAAAACCGCGCAGCAGCGCTTCGCAGAGGCAGTCTCGCACGACGTTTAGCGGGTAGCCGCCCTCCGGCTTGTCCGTCAGGAATCCAAGCGCGCTGTTTTGGAGAGGCATGATGTTCTCGTTCATGAACGCATCGGTCAGCGCTCCCCGAATCGTCTTGATTCCAAACGCCATCCGGATGGCGCGCATGAACGCCGGCTGGTCCTTGAGTGCGACGATGCCGCACTCTCGAATCGCCATTTCGATCGAGTCGGAGGCCGCCTGAATCGCTTCCTGTTTCGGGGTTCGTTGGATTTCTTTCGTGTCGCTCACGTAGTCCTCTTTTCTTGAAGTTTGGTCGTTGTGGTGAAGGTCACGGCGCCGGCATCGACCAGCGCCTTTTTGAGAGCCCGAACGGCGCTTGCGCCATTTCCCTTGCCGGCCTTAGTGGCGACTATTTTTTCGATCCGCGTCGCCCGCAGGTCCATTGCGGCAGCAAAGTCCTTGTCTTCGAAGCCGAGCTTTTCCAGCAATGGCCACGCCGCCGCCGGGTCAATCTCTCGGCGCTGCTCTTCCTCGATTGTGAGCCGCACGCCAGGCGCGACCACGTCGCCATGCCGTTCGACATGCGCCTTGATGGCGCCTCGGACGCGCGCCGCATACCTGGTGACCATATCAGCCTTATTGAGCACCGACACGATCTCTTCAGCACTCATCTGCTCGATTTCGCACTCGGTGCGCACCACAAGACTCTTGTCGGCGATCGCGGCCACGTCACGACGAATCAACGCGTTATGTGCCTCGCATTCGTGCGAACGCGAGCAGTGCGCGCAATGAGTCCCGGGGCGAAACACGCCATCCCACTTCACGACGCGAGTTAGCAGCGAATCTAGCCAACGCTGCGCCGCTGCGCGGTCTAGCGTGTAGTTCTCGATTGAACAATCTCGGACCCAGAGCCCGGTGCCGGTCGCCTCGTCAATGTCATCGCTGGAGAGGAGTGCCATCGATGCGTACGCCTTGAACTGATGACTGTAGTCGGAGTCTTTGCGCCCACCTTTCCAGTCGCCAATCCTCATGGCGCGCTGACTTACCGCCAACAGGTCGGCGCTACCCGTGAGCGTGATCCCGGGCGCCACTTCGCACGCGAGCCGCACCTCGGTCATTGCGCCGCTGAAACTATCCTTCACCTGATTCCAGAGCTTCACGCCTAGCGCGCACATCAGGCGCGTCTCGTCTGGATCAGCGTGGTAGCGGAGCGCCACCTCTCCGATCCCGTCCCAGTCGATTCGGTTTGTGCTCGGGAGCGTCCGAAGTACCTCGTGCATCGCCGTTCCAGTCGATGCCGCGTCATTCGTTTCGTTGAGACGAATTTGGCTAGGTCTGATGGCGCCGGCACAACGGAACGCCATCGGCAGCGAACTCGCGCGGAGCGCTCCTGGGCGCAGCGGATGCGCGACGCTATCCATTGCCAATCGCCGCCTCTTTTGGCGGCTGCCGCGACAGCCACTGAGAAAATCGAAACCACTCCTGCGCCTCTTGTTCACGCTGCCACCGCAGCAAGTGGCCAAGCGTCACGCCGGGCGGCAAATCACCGAGCTTCGGTACGAGCCGATAGAACAGTTCTCCAGCCGCGCGCGCGTCACTCTCAGCGTCGTGCGCCTTGCTAAGTTTCACCCCGTGCCGCGCCGCCGTCGCTTCAAGGCGGTGCCGTCCGTGGCCGCGCTCGTAACGGTCAACGATGCGCACGATTGAGAGCGAGTCGAGCCAAGGCCAGGTCCAGTCGTCGCCGAATGGGGGCACGAAGTTCCGATCAAACGGCGCGTTGTATGCTGCGGGCTGCGCCCCCAAGAGCATCCGTTGCGTGCTCGGGTGCGCAAAGAACTCCGCGATGGAGCATGCGCCCGAGACGTCGGAATCCTTGATTCCGTGGATAGCAGTGGCCGCCTCCGGGATCGGAATCCCCGGATTCACCAGGCAAGACCCGGAATCAACCGGGAGTCCGCACTCGAACCGAACGATCGCGATTGAGCAGGCGCGGTCAACGCCTGCTCTAGTGCCGGTCGTCTCGGTGTCGATCCAAACGGTCGGGACCGTGTCCCACCGATCTGAGAAGTACCTCAGCACTTCCGGCTCCTCACCTCAAACGCCGTCAGTTCCGCCAGCGGAACCCACGTGAGTCCGCCGGGCCTCCGCACCAGGATGGCGCGCTGGCCAGCAATCTCCGCGCGATAGTCCGCGTGGGTCGCGGTCCACACGTCTTCCAGCACGCACGCGATGCGCGGGTGTAGCGTCGTGTCCGCAACCGCCGTCTCCGGTCCAGCGTCGCACCAGCGCGCGAGAGACCGCATTTGCTGGTCGAAGCCCGACTCGCCCCGCGCGATCGGCCGCACCGAGATTGGAACGTGGCGCAGCGTGCCGGACTCGCGCGGGTCCGTGTCCGCCGCGATGGGCGCAGGAAGCGAACGCGCCTTCACGGCGACTCCCGCATCGCGACGAGTTCGCGAATGAGCGCGACTGGACTCGGGATCGGCTTGAGGTCAGCGCGGGCAGCGAGGTCAGCGCGGGCAGCGCGG
>JAEUAF010000611.1 GCA_019695485.1 Sorangium sp. | reverse complement strand
GCGAACGCGGGTGGCGGCGGCGCGCTGGATCCCAACACGGGGCTCCCCACTTACACACCCGCGGGTGACGACGTGCAGGACTTCCTCAACGCGCTCGCCGGCTGGACGCAGCCGCCGCCCGCCTCAGAGACCACCACCGATCTGGCTCCGGAAAATCGGTCGCTGCTCGTCAACGGCGCCACGCAGGACTTCAAGTGCGGGCGGGTCGAGCACGACATCGTCGCCAACCATGACGAGGTGCTGAACTTCGACATCGGCTCTCAATACGTGCTGCCCGGACTGATTCTGCAAGGGCAGCCCTTCGAGCAGGGTGAGCTCGCACCGATTCCGTTTTCGCCCGGCAAACGCGCGCCCATCAAGCTCTACGTGAACGTCGCGGGCACCGAGCAGGCCAGTGAAGTGGCCGACCCACCGACGACCGCGGGCATCACGAGCGGTATCGCGCGCCTGCAGCAACGGGCCGAGGTGGCTGCGGGCGACAACTTCGCCGCGAAGGTGACCTACAGCCACAACGAGGTGCAGTCGATGGAAGAGCTCACCTGGTCGTTGGGCCTCGACTTCAACTACAACGGGGCGTTCACCGACGTCGGCTTCCAGGCAGCCTTCAAGGACCAGGAAAAGGTCGACAAGCACACGGTGGTGATGAAGCTCCAGCAAGACATGTACACCGTCAGCTTCGCTTACGACGAGCTGATGCGTGCCGCGGACTTCTTCACCGATCAACTGCTACCGAAAGATCTTCAGCAGCTCGAGCGCGATGGCTACATCGCCGCCGACAATCAGCCGGTCTTCATCAGCAGCGTCACTTACGGCCGCATGGTGGTCTTCACGGCCACCTCCACGCGCTCGGAGAGCGCCAGCAGCATCTCGCAGGCATTGCAGGTCTCGTACGACTCGATGATCGGCGGCAGCGGCAGCATCAGCGAGGAAGCGGCGGCCGAAGCCAAATCCACCCTCGCGAACCTCGAGATCAAAGTGCTCGCGCTGGGCGGCAATTCGGACTCCATCTCGAGCGCCATCCAGGCAGGGCAATGGGGCGACCTCTTCTCGAAGCCGGACATCTTGAGCGCCGTCCCGCTGCGCTACGTGGTGCGCAGCATGAGCAAGAATCGCCCGATCGCGCGCATCGGCGACACCACGAAGTTCACGACCACCGAATGCACGTTGGTCCCCAAGAAAGAGGGCTGGGTCGCCGTCAACGCCACGGAGTTTAGCGCGTTCAAGGACGTGACCTCCAATCAGCTCGATGAAGCCTGGGCGCTCGGCGACGCGAACGGGGTGCGCACCGTTTACAAGTTCGACCCCACGCAAGATCCGCCCGCCTTCGTGCGAAAGACGGCCTACAATCTGGTCGACATCTCGCTCGACCCGAACGGCAACCTCTGGGGCGTCACGACGGATGGCAATCTGGTGGTCGCGACGCCAGGCGACCTGGTGTTTCGCCCCTATAACGGTGGCACGGGAGCGACCGCCGTCGAAGCGGGTCCGGGCGGGACGCTGTACATGACCAATTCGTACAGCGACAACCAGCGCGATCTCTACGTGATCCCGAATGACCCGACCAAGCCGGCGAAAGGCTACCTGGATGACGCGCAGTGCGTACCGGGGACGCGCTTTTCGTTTGGCCTTTCGGGCAGCAAGGGCTTTTACCTGAATGGCTGGGAGGGGCGCAGCGTGATCCTGTGCGGCGTCGATTCTTGCGGTCGTTGCTACGGCGATCTCAGCGGCGCGATCGGCTCGGGACTCACCCAGGTCTCGACAGCTTCGGACGCCGATCTCTGGGCCATCGATCGAGACGGCAACATCGCCCAATACGCCGCCAGCAGCAGCTCGTTCGCGACGAACTCCGCGCTCGCGCCACCCGAGAGCCCGCGTCAGATCGAGGCCGGGCTCAACTTGCATCACTGGATCTTGACCAACTCCGACCGCATCTACCGTTACGTGCCCCCGGCAAAGTGAGCTCATGGCCCGACGCAAACGTATCGCGTTCCTGTTGAACGATCTGAGCAATGCCTACCAGGCGAGCTTCCGCGTCGCCGTGGAGAAAGCAGCGCGCCAGAACGATCTCAGCTTGCTGGTTGCGGTCGGGCGCGAGCTCGATCACCCGGACGCTCAGGATCGCGCACAAAACGTGGTGTTCAATGAGTGGCTGAAGCCAGACGCCGTAGACGGCGTGATCGTTCTTTCGGCGGCGCTCTCGAATTTCTGCGGCAAGCAGGGGCTCGAGGCCCTCTGCCAACGACTCGCGCCATTGCCTGTGTGTAGTATCGGGCTCTCGCTCTCGAACGTGCCTTCCATCTTGGTGAATAACCGCGAGGGAATGCAGATCTCCGTGGATCATCTGCTGCGCGTCCACGGCTGCCGTCGCGTGGCGTATATCGGCGGACCGACTGACAACGACGAGGCGAGCGAGCGCTTGGCCGGTTATCGCGACGCGCTGCAGGCGCGAGGGCGAGACTTCGATCCGAGCCTCTGCGTCCCGGGAAACTTCAGCGCGCAGAGCGGGCACGCGGCCGTCGTCGAGCTCTTGGCGCGAGGGCAAACGTTCGACGGGCTCGCCGCAGCCAATGACTATATGGCGCTCGGCGCTAGCGACGCACTCCGCGAAGCAGGCGTCAAGGTCGCCGAAGATGTGCTGGTGATGGGCTTCGACGACACGCCGATCGCCCGCTTTGCGCCGCGGTCGCTGAGCACGATTGCACAGCCGGCGGATCAGATGGCCGACTTGGCGCTTCAGCAACTCCTGCGCCTGATGGAGGGCGAGGCGCCACCTCTCATAACCCTGGCGCGCGTCAATCTGGTGCTGCGCGAATCGTGCGGTTGCGGCTACGTGGTGCGCAGTGGTTCGATCTTGCCGCAAGCACCCGACGCGGCGGGTCGAGCCAGTCAATTTTTGCGCAACGAACGCGAGCGGCTGTTTGTGCTGCTCCAGCCGGAAAGCGGATCTTCGAAGCGCCTCTGGGTGCGCTGGGCGGGGGAGTTGCTCGATGCGCTCGCGCGCGAGCTCGACGGCGACGCCGGGGCGTTCCTGAGCCTGGTGGATCGCCTGACGGAGGAGGCAGCCAGCGAGGGCGTGCCCCTCGACGAGATCGGGGCCGGGATCTCGCTGCTGCGCTCGACCTTTCAAGAAGCCGGCTATCGCGTCGATGCGCGCGTGGATCTCGAACGCTTGTGGATGAAAGCCACGGCGATTCAAGCCGCCGCCACCACGCGCCTGGAGGGGCGAGCAGCGCTCAACCTGATGACGCGAGCGACTGGGCTACGCCAAGCTAGCCAGCACTTGTCGGTTGCACTCGACAGCGAGCGGCTTTCCTCGGCGCTCCAAGATTCGCTGTCTGAGCTCGGCATCGATACCTGCCTGCTCTCGCTCACCAGTCCGAAATCACCTCTCGCGATGCGAGCCGTGTTTGCGGCGCTGGTCGGCACCCGGCTGGAGCTTTCGGGCGAAGCCTATGCGGTCGATCGCCTTTTGCCGCCAGAGCTGCGCGACGACTCGGAGCGCTTCGCGCTGATCATGCTCGCGATCACGTTCGAACAGGACGTGCTCGGCTTGATCCTGTTCGACACTGGCGCCGATCCGTTCGTGTGCGAGGCGCTGCGGTCACAGGTCGGCGGTGCCCTGATGATGCGCACGCTGCACGCTCGCGTCGTAGAAGAGACCGCTCTTCGCGAGCGACTCGCGCGCGAACAGCTGCAGGGTGAAATGGCCGTGGCGCGACGCATTCAAACCGCGCTCGGCCCGCGGTCACTCGTGGTTCCCGGCCTGTCGATTGCGGCACGCATGCAGCCGGCCGACGAGGTGGGCGGCGACTATTACGACGTACTGCCCACGCCGGACGGTTGCTGGCTCGGGATCGGGGACGTGACCGGGCACGGCTTACTCTCCGGCCTAGTGATGTTGATGATCCAGAGCATGGTAAGTACGCTGGTGAGCACGCGACCCCGCGTCAACCCGGCCACGCTGGTGCGCGACCTGAATACGGTGTTGGTGCCGAACATCCGCGAGCGGTTGGAGCGCGACGAGCACGCCACCTTCATGCTGCTCAAGTATACGACTGACGGCAAACTCGAGTTCGCCGGCGCGCACGAAGACCTCTTGGTGTATCGCGCGCGCGAGGGCCGTTGCGAAGTCGTCCCATGCACGGGCGTCTGGGTCGGGATTCGTGACGACATCAGCGAGGCGACCGTAGACCGCTCACTCGAATTGTCGATCGGTGACCTACTGGTGCTCTACACGGACGGCATCACCGAAACCCAAAACGCCGAATTCGAACAATTTGGCCTCGAGCGCCTGGCGCAAGTGATCGAGGCCCACGCCTCGCGACCAGTGGAAATGGTGCTGGAGCGAGTGTTCGATGCCGCGCACGCCTGGTCCGCAGTGCAGCGCGATGACATGACCTGCCTCGTGTTGCGTTATACGGGCGTGGGGTAACACGAGGTCAGCTGTTGCAAGGCGCGCCGGGCGCTCTCACACGGTTAGCACGCGCACAGTCGGGAAATAGGTAGCCAATCGAGATAGGTCGTCAAAGTCCGACGTGTACACGATGTCGCCTCGACGCGCGGCGGACGCCATGACGATCGCGTCGATGGTGTGAGCCCCACCCAGGCCCAGTGCGGCCAGTGCCTCCCCCGCCGTGCGCGCGAGCGCCACCGCGACGGGTTCGACTACGGCGCGTTCAAGCGTGCGTGCTACCGGTCCTCGTTGGCCGCGCCACCACTCCGCCACAACCACAGAAGGGACGGTGATGACCGCACCGTCGTGAACCGCTACGTCCCAGATCAACATCATTCGCCGATTGCGTCGTTCGATCGCGATCAGCGCGCCGGTGTCGAGTGTCAGCCCCGCCATTCGCGGCGAATCGCCTCGCGCTCATCCTCGGTAGGCGGCTCGTTCCCCTCGAGGAGGTAGGCCAAGACCTCCCGCCCCGCATCTTCCTTGTGCGAC
>JAEUAF010000512.1 GCA_019695485.1 Sorangium sp. | reverse complement strand
CGATATGCCGCCAGCGTTTCTCGCAAGATCGTGAGTCGGCGCAGGAATTGGCCGTCGAAGATGCGGTGTGGACGATGCGCGGCTGTCAGTGGGCGCCCGCTATATTCGATATCTGCGCCGAGGTGCTGAGCGGCAAATTCGTATTCTTTGTCTTTGATGCGGGGTCGGCTCGCATTGGCAAAGAAGAAGCCGATCATGGTGTCGTCGAAAATCCGATCCACGAATTCGTTCACGATTTGACGCAGCGCGGATTCGCCTCCGAGTTCGTCGAAGAGCGAGCGTTCGCGCGCTGCGGGAGGGGCCGGGGGATGAGCGCCTGCGGGCACACGGGGAGCCTAGTCCGTCCCGCGGCGTTAGTCCGCTGGAAGCTTCGAGGGCCTTGCTTTCGCCGTCTTCGGGCGAGGTTGGCGCGGCGCGAGCGTGCGCTAGCACGCAGGGTGATGGGTCGTCGACTTGGGGCCGCTTGCGCGGCTGCAGTGCGCGGCTCGGTGCTCGAGAGGTGCCTAACGCCGGAGTGGGTCGCCCGGCGCGCCCGTTTCAGTGTGGCGGCCAAATCCAGAGTATTGGGCTCGCGAACATCTCGCTCGGGAGTGGGCTTGAGTTTGGAATCAGGTCCTGTTGGCGGATGGCGATTAGCTCGATGATCCACACGACGTCAAACGAGTGATTCTTCTTCGTCTACGCGCGCGGTGTGCATGAGCTCGACCGGCGTCTACGCCGCGTCCGAAACTGCGGCCCGGCGAACATTCGCGAAAAGAGGGGAGCTTGCGAACAGCGTGCGCCGAGCGGGAAGGTGAGCCGTCCGTCGCTGCAGACACCGCACATGGAACGCTCGCTCGCGCGAGCATGCTCGGTTTCCCGCGAATCGTCTTCTCATTCGCAGTCCGCGAGCTCGCAGTTTCTGCCGGCGTGCGAAGGGCGGTATCGCGTGAATCAGAGGTAACGCCGAAGTCAACGCGATGTGGCCAGTCGGTAAACGCTCGATGCGAGCTTGCCCGCGGTCGCCGGGTGCCAAGCCCAAAATACTGGTGCCAACCTAAAACGCCGGCGAGCTTTGTCAGTCGCGTAGGTTTTGAACGTTTTGGCTAGAAGTGCTCAAAAACTCCTACGTAGTTCTCATTCACTGCGCTGCGGCAGGCGCGCCGGACTTGGCAGCGCCGCCCGGGCCTCAGAAAAAGTACGAGAATGTGCGCAGATGGCGATCAGAAATCGCCCGCCGTGGAATAAGTAGACGAGCAGGATTGTGCCGAGGCGAGTCATTCGCCGGCGCGCGGCACCCCTCGATCGTATCGGCGGTTTTTCCGGACGATTCGCCCGACTTCTGCTTATCCCTCGAAGAACTGCCCTTAGGAGCCCCCGTACATGCGAACATACTCGCTTCTCACCTTGATCCTCTCGGCCACCGTCGGTTGCGGCCATGGGAATACGCCCACCACCAGCCCCAATACTGGGACGGGAACGGGCGGCACGACGACGACGGGTTCCGGCGGCTCCTCCAACCCGGGCAACTCGGGGGGCCGCACTAGCAGCGGGAACGGCGGGAGCGGCGCAGGTGAGGTTGTTTTGGGCGACGGCGGATCGACGTCACCAGGCGGGGGCGCATCGAGCACTGCCGGCACGACGGCGACGGCGGGCGCCGGCACCGTTGGCGGCACCTCGACAACGGGTGGCGGGACGAGCTCGGTGGGCGGGGACGCGAACCCCGGGACCGGTGGCGCGGCCAAGATGACCTGCGGCGATGGAACGCTGCCGGCCGATCGGACGCGACCGGGCTACACAGCACCGCGCGACCCGGCTGTCACTGACCTCCTGGGTCGGATGTCGATCGATAACAAGATTAAGCAAATGCAGGGGATCCCGAATCCCGCCACTCACGACACCGCCGCTTACAAGGACATCGAGCGCAGCGTGGACGCCGACGCCGGAAACGGAAAGACCATTCGCGGCTATCAGTATCGCGATGCGGGTCGCGGCGTGAACCTGGCGGCGGGGCAACCGAACCGTCCCAGCGCCGGTAACGATTTTGCGACGGCCTTCCCGGTTGAATCGGCGCGCGCCGCTTCCTGGGATCCGGACCTCGAATTTCAGCTCGGCGAGGCCATGGGCGACGAGATGATGGCGACGAAGAACACGATGTTGCTCGCGCCCTGCATGAACATCATCCGCCACCCGTACTGGGGCCGCACTCAGGAGACGTACAGCGAGGATATGTATCACGTGGGTCGCATGGCTTCGGCCTTGGCCGCGGGCATTCAACAGCACGTGCTCGCTTGCGCCAAGCACTTCGCGGCCAACAACGTCGAGAACAACCGCGCGAACCAGAACGCGCAGATGGACGAGCAGACGCTGCGCGAAGTCTACGGTCGCCACTTCGAGATGGTGGTGCAGGACGGCGGCATCGGCTGCATCATGGCGTCTTACAACTCGATCAACGGTACCAAGTCGACGCAGAACAAGCACCTCTTGACGGACATCTTGCGGGGGCCGGTTGCGCAAGGTGGATTTGGCTTCCGCGGCCTCACGCTCACGGACTGGTGGGCCATGCCGGGCGATCAGACAGTGCCGGACACGGCGTCCGCGCAGAAAACCGCGCTCGAGGCGGTCAAGGCGGGCCTCGACATCGAAGTGCCTTGGAATCTGCACTACTCGCAGCTTGGGGCGTTGGTGACCGCTGGCCAGCTCAGCCAAACTGACATTGACGCTGCCGCCGGGCGTGTGCTGGAGCAGAAGGCCCGTTTCGGACATCTCTACACGGATCAACCGTACGGGCTCGGCACGGCGACCACGACGCTGACCGCCGACTCCATCACGAACAACGACGCTCACATCGCGTTGGCTGAGGAAGCCGAAGTTCGCTCGGCCGTGCTGCTCAACAATGGCCCGGCTGGCGCGCCCGTGCTGCCGATCAAGGGCGTCACCAGTATTGCGGTCGTCGGCCTCGACATGGCGATTACGGTCACCTCTTCGACTGAGGTGCCGAAGACGGGCGCCACGATGCACTTCGCGACCGACGCCAACATCGGTGATCGCGGGAGCAGTCGCGTCAACGCCGATCCCGCCAAGTCGATCGGTCCGTTTGCGGGCATCAAGACCGCCGCTGCCGCCCACGGCATCACCACTGTCACGAGTGGCAACAGCGTCACGGCCGCGCAAAGCGCTGACTTCGTCGTGGTGGTGGTCGGTCTGACGGCGGGCGACGAAGGCGAAGAGTACAGCATCGCTTCCCACGGCGATCGCTCGAGTCTGGCTTTGCCGGGCGCTCAGGAGAAGCTCGTCAGCGACGTACTCGCGCTCAACAAGCCGACCGCCATCATCGTCGAATCAGGCTCGATCGTGAACTTGCCGTGGCTCAGCAACGCCAACGCGAAACAGGCCACGGTCTGGGCGGGCTACGGTGGTCAGCACGTGGGCGCGGCGCTCGGCAAGCTGCTGCTCGGTGACCGCAACTTCGCCGGCAAGATGCCGCTCGCTTGGCCGTTGCAGGCCGATCTGCCCGCCTTCACCACCGGTACCACCACGACCATGATGGGCTACTTCTTCGGCTACCGGTACTACGACGACCGCGCGGCCAAGGGCATGCCCGTCAAGCTCGTGTTCCCGTTCGGCCATGGCATGAGCTACACGACCTTCGAGTACTCGAACCTGCAGGTCCCGTGCGGCTCGGTCTCGAAGAACGGGGTCATCAACGTGACCGTCGACATCAAGAACACCGGCGCGGTCGAAGGTGACGAAGTGGCGATGTTGTTCGTCGCAGGTCCGCCCAAGGCGTCCACCATCACCGGCAATCGCCCGGTCAAGGAGCTCAAGAGCTTCTATCGCGTCAATTTGAAGGCTGCCGGTACCGACGGCTCGGGCAAGCGCATCACCTTGCCGCTGCGCATTCAGGATCTGCGTCACTGGGAGGGCGACGCCAGCGGGTCCTGGGTCATCGACCCGGGCACGTACACCATCATGGTGGGTCCGAGCGGCGATGATGCCGATCTGAAGCTCAAAGACACCTTCACGATTGCTGGCTAGCCCAGATACGCCTAAAAAAACGCAGCCATGAAATCGCGATGGACCGAGCGTGGGCCTCTGATCCCCCTGTGCCTTTCGTTGTTCGTTGTCAGCCTGAGCGGTACCGCACGCGCGCAGGCTGACGCGGACAAGGCCGATGACGCGCCCCGCGCGCCCGCCGAATCCGCTCCGCCCGAATCGCCGGCCCCTAGTAAGGCGGAGGGACCAGAGCCTCCGAAGCCGGAGCCGGAAAAAGCTCCCGCGCCGGAGCCCCCGCCGCACGAATCTCCCAAAACGGCGGAAGCGCCGGTGGCTCCGCTGAGCGTGGAGATTCTGCCGGGTGCTGCGTATCCCGAGCCGCGCGTGCGTGGATTGAAGGGCGGTTCGCTGTGGCTCACGATGCACGGCTTGCAGTGGCCGTACATGCCTCAGTTGCCGGGGCAGTCGCCCGTGCGGCTCGGCATCTCCGGCTCGCTGTGGGACGATACCGCATACGCCCGCATCATTTCCGGCACGCCGGACACCGACAAGAGCCAGAAGCGCTGGACCAACCAGAGTCGCGCCGTGCTGCGGGTTACGCCGACTTACAGCACGAACGCCGGCTGGTTCGCGCAGTCACAGATCGAGCTGGTCGCCAATGGCGATCAGCTCGTGCCCTCATCGAACAACCTGGGCGCGGTCGACGATCTGTACTTCCGGGTCGGTAAGTGGAACGTATTCGATGTCACGGTCGGTCGCTTCCAAGGCTGGGAGGTTTACCACTACGGGATGGGGCTCGATCTGAACACGCTCGAGCGGCATGGGGCCGAGGGGCGTAACAACCCGACCAAGCCGCCTCAGGTTTATGGGCTCGACTTTTTCTGGGATCGCCCGAACGGCGGCGCGGGTGATTTTGCGGCGCACGTTTACTTTACGGACTACCTGCGGCTCGAAATGCTCGGTCAAATCGGTACCCAAAACGGATCGAACGCGACCGCGTTTCGCCCGGTGGGTATTCTCGATCTTGGCTACGTGAAGCTGAAGCTCGGGTTCGAATACGGCTCGGTCAAGCCCCAACAAGACGACGCGCTCGACAGCTCTTCGAGGAATGGGATCGGCGGTGCCGTGCAGTTCGTCCTCAATCCGTATCTCGAGGGCGGTGTCAACGGCGCGATCGGCTACGTGGACTCCGTCAATTTCCAGGGCTTGCGCGACTCGGTGGGCAGCACGACCACCAAGAGTGTCGGCGGCTTCCTGAACGGTCGCCTCATCGACAACCTGCTCGTCGGGTTCGGCGCGCATCTCACGCGGCTCGACAACCTCGAGACCAACGGCACTCAAGGCAGCCCGAACTTCGGGAAGAGCGATGTCTACACGCACTTCCTGGCGTTTGCTGCCGTGCAGTACGCGCTCTGGGACAAGGTGTTCATCAAGTTCGTCGGCTCGCGAGCGAGCTTCACCTTCGACGACTACCTGCAGGATCCACCGCACAGCTTCACGAACGGGTTGTGGGGCGGCCGCTTGCGCTTGATGTACTTGTTCTAGTGCTCTGTCCCACCGCGACTTGACTTCACTTTTTGCGCGGAGTCTTCTCAGAAGGTCTGGTCTAGCCCGCTCATTTCGCGATCGCGCGATTCGCGGAAGCCCTGCCTTGGCGCGGCTGGAGCAGGTATTCCCGCGGGCTTTGCCCGAAGCGCGCGCGAAACACTCGATGGAATTGCGCATAGCTACCGAACCCGGCCGCCAACGCGGCGTCCAATAGATTCTGGGCGGTGGAATCGAAGCGCTCGAAGAAGCGCGTCAGCCGCATGTCGTTTCGATACTCGACGATGGACGTGTTTGCCTCGCGTCGGAAGGCGCGCGCCAAGCGCCGCGGGCTCAAGCTGAGATCCTTCGCCAAGTCATCGCAGCTCAGCGAGGGGTCTCGCACCAAGAGCTCAGTCACATCTTGCACGATGCCGCGCGCGGGGGTGCGGTTCGCTGCGCTTGCGAGCAGGAAGCTGCGGCAGGGCTCGAGTGCGCGTCCCAGCAGCGAACACAAGATCGCCGCCTGTGACTGCTTGGCTTCGTCGAGCGGCGCGTGGGTGAGCGCTGAGTCGTTGAACAGAATACCGAGCGGTCCACAGGGCCCGCGCACTGCCGTGCACGCCACCCAGCCGCGGCCCACGATTCGCGTGTCGCCGTCGCTCTGCGTAATGAGTGGACAATCCTCGTACACCGTCCAAGGATGCCCCATTTCGGCCCGCGCGAAGACTTCGCGATCCAAGGCACCCACGCGGTACGTGAGCATGTGCTCGTCAGCCGTCTGCCCGTGCGCATCGGTTCCAAAGGTGCCGACCATCACCTGATTTTCCTCGTCGAGCAAATACAAGCCCGTGCGCTCGAGGCCAATCACGACGCGCGTGAACTCGACCGCGTGTAGCAGCATGCGCGCGAGCGTCGTCGGCGATGGCACCTCGGTGACCTCTGCCGTCAGTGTGGCAAACCGCGCCTCTGCAGTGGCGGGCGTGGCGGGGGCCGACAGCTGTTGGGTGCTCGGAAGGATCACATCCCAGTCGATTCGACGACGCGTCCCGGACGAGGTCATCATCCCAGCAGGATGACTCCGCCGCGCTCGTGACGCAATGGCTCGCGAGGCGCTTGTGATGCGGGATTCGCGAGAAGGGGTGAGTCCGCTCGCGCTCGCGAATGTGGTATACGCGCCCGGACGTGATTCACCCTGCACCGCGCCGCTTTGCGGCTCGTCTCACTCTGGTATCGCTGATGGTTTCCCTTTCCGCCTGCGTGCGACGCAGCGCGCCGATCGCGCCCACGGGCCACACCCCGAGCAGCGTAGCCGCGGCGCCGCCCGACCTGGGCTCGCTGCGCGCTCTTGCCTCGACACAAAAACGACATGTCGGCGTGGCGCTCGCAACTTGGCACTTCTCCGAGCCACATTATCAAGAGGTCGCCGCCGCTCAGTTCAACTCGCTGACTCCCGAGAACGAGATGAAGTGGGAGAGCGTGGAGCCCCAGCCTGGGCAGTTTTCATTTCGAGCCGGGGACGCGTTGGTAAGCTTCGCTGAGCAACACCAGATGCGGGTTCGCGGCCACACCCTCGTCTGGCATAACCAGGTGGCGTCCTGGGTGAAGCGGTTGAGCGGTGATCAGCTGCATTCGGCCATGATCAACCACGTGACCGCTAGCGTCGAGCACTGGAAGGGTCGTATTGCACAGTGGGACGTCGTCAATGAGGCGATTGGCGATGACGGCGCGTTGCGCCAGAACTCGCCGTTCACAGCGCTCGGTCCGGGTTACATTGCCGATGCGTTTCGCGCCGCGCACGCCGCAGATCCCAGCGCGGAACTCGTCTACAACGACTACGAGACCGAGGGCGACTCGGGTGCCAAGAGCGACGGCATGTATCGCCTGGTCAAGGAATTGAAGGAAAGCGGCGTCCCGATCCACGGTGTCGGATTTCAGATGCACGTCGACCCGCGCAACTGGCCTTCCGCTGACAGCATCCAGCGCAACTTGGAGCGCTTCGCCGCGCTTGGGCTCTTCGTCGAGCTTACCGAAATGGACATTGCCGTGGGCGAGTTGCCCGGCACGCCTGAAGAGAAGTTCACGCGACAGAAGCAGATCGCTCACGAGATCGTCAGCGCGTGTCTGCGAGTCCCAGCTTGCGTCGGCATTACTTTCTGGGGTCTCACCGATCCGCAGTCCTGGTTGAGTGATGAACATTGGGGCCGTCTGCGCGGTCGCGGTCCCCATTTCCCGCTGTTGTTCGACGCCAACTATCGGCCGAAGCCGGTGTTCGACGGCGTCGCTCAGGCCTTCCGGGGCGAGTGAGCGACGCTCAGCAAGAGTTCGCGGAGTTCTGCCGCTAAGGGCAGTCACCGCGGAATGTTCAGGTTGCTCCGGAAATGCGCGACGTCGTGCCGGTTTCAGCGCCGAATCGAGCCGTGAGCACTCGATATTACCTGCGTCATTGCCGATTCTCAAATATCTGTGTCCGTTACTGTGAATTACGCGTGCGGGTTAGGCTCCGCAACCGCGCGTCTTTGCGCGCATCTCGAGTCGACAAATCACCAGTCATTTCGCGCACACTCGGCCAAAAGGAGAGCTTTCGTAGCCAAAGGAGCGGAGTCCAGCGGCGGGCGACGCGCTTCCTTTCTCGAAGCAACCCGAACGGCGCTGGAGTCGCGGAGCGTCGCGTGTCATTGATTCGCTTCGTTCTCGCAGCGAGGTGGATCCATGAATTTGAAATCGAATGGGCTTCGGCGAACGCTCGTCGGTATCGTCATGGCGTCGGCCATATCGGCGTGCAGCAGCCAGCCGAGCAGTTCAGATTTTGGGCGCCAATTCCGCCCGGTAAACGGCAGTGGTGGCAGCGGCGCAGCCGGCGACGCCAGTGCAGGCGGCGTTGCTTCTCACCTTGGCTCTGGCGGCAGCGGCACTGGGGGCTCGTCTCTGATCACGTTCGGCGGACGCACGGAGTGCGTGCGGAAAGGCTGTAAGGATCTCGGCTACGCTTGCGGATCCTTCCAAAACGAGTGCGGGGGCATCACTAATTGCGCCGATGAAGGTCTGAAGTGCGGGCCCCTCGAGGCGTGTCTCGGCGGCAGCAACGGACCGACGATGTGCATGTCGACGATTGGGCCCTGCGCCGTGTGTGGCGCGATTCCTGATTGTCGCAACGCCGCGCAGCCGACGCGAATCAGCGGCCGAGTGATCACACCCGGCAGGAACGACGCCGAGACGGCGAATCAGGTAGGCGTGCCGAACGCGGTCGTCTACATCTTGCGGGGCAACGACATCAGCGATCTGCCCGCGATTTCCTCAGGAATTCCCGGGGGCGGCACGAGTTGCGACCGCTGCGACGGTCAGAGTCTCGGCTCGGTGCTGGTGGGCACCATCAGCGACGCAACTGGACATTTTTCGCTCGAGGGCACGATTCCGGTAGGCGCGGAGTTCACCTTGGTCGTCAAGGTCGGTCGCTTTCGCAGGGCGGTGAAGTACACCCTGCCGACGTCGGCAGCTTGCCAAACCACCGAGTTGTCACGCACGTTGCCTGACAATCCGACGCGCCTACCGCGCACCATGGCCGACGGCCTCGCGGTGAACATTCCGACCATGGCGGTCTCGACCGGACAGGTCGACGCGATGGAATGCGTGCTCGAAAAGATGGGCATCGCCGACTCCGAGTTCGGCAACCCCACCACGCCGCCGCGCATCCATTTGTACCGCGGAGGGCGTATGGCGCCCGGCACTGGCGCCAGCCTGGACGCGAGTACGCCATTCGACAGCGCGCTCTATGGCGACCTGACTCGGCTCGAGAGCTACGACATTCTCATCGCGGACTGCGAAGGGCTCGAATACGATCAGAGTTTCGTGCAGCGCATGGCTTCCGGCGCCAACGTGCGCGAATACGTGAATCGCGGCGGGCGCATGTTCGCTAGCCACCTCTCGTTCACCTGGCTGAGCGGCAACGGGATGCAAGCCTACGACCCAGCTGCTCCGTTCACCACCGGCCTCGATGCGGCAGCGTCTTGGGACCAAATGGCCGATTCGATGAGCACGCTCGGTGCAGGCGTGATCGCCGTCGGCCGGCCCCAAGCCAGCCCGCACGTCCAGAACTTCGCCGACTGGATGGCGAGTGAGGCCGTGGTTACGCCGCCAGCGAACACCTTCAACATCACTCAGCCGCGCAGTCAGGCGAGCCGCCTTGGGACGGCGTCCGAGGAATTCGTGTATCGGATGGACGGCAACGGACGCACGCAACAGTTCTCGTTCAACACCCCCTACGCGGCGCCAACGGACCAGAGCTGCGGGCGCGTTGCCTATAGCGGGTTTCACGTCGCCGCCAGTGATGCAGGCACCACCCCGTTCGCAAATGTCATCTTCCCCGCGCATTGCGCCGGCAATCTCACGCCCCAAGAGAAGGTCCTACTCTACATGCTCTTCGATCTCGGCGCGTGCATCGGCACGCCGCCGCCGCCGCCGAAGTGCACGCCGAGCACGTGCATGGATGCGCACGCGATGTGCGGCTACATTGCAGACGGTTGCGGGAACATCGTCGACTGCGGGGTCTGTCCACCGCCGAAGTGAGACCCGAAGTTGTTGGCAGGATTGCTCGAGAACAATTCTGGCCTCTGTGTCTGTGCACCGCGCCCTGATCGAGTGCTATTTGCGGTCGAGATGCATGATGCGTCGGCGTGCGTCCGGATAGCCGAGCTCCGCGGATTCTTGCCAGGCGGCGCGCGCGGCCGCGGTGTCGCCCGTGGCTTCCAGCGCATCGCCCAGCGTGAGCTTGACGACGGGGTCGGCGGGAGCGAGCTCTTGCGCACGCCGCGCCCAGTGCAGCGCATTCTGAGCTTCGCCGATGCGGAGCAAGCTGAGCGCGAGGCCGCGGTGCGCAGCGGCGTTTTTTGCGTCGAGCACGACCCCGCGGCGATAGAAGCGCTCAGCGCGCATGTAGTCGCGGCTGGCGAGGGCTGAGTCGGCCTCTTTGAGGCTCCGAAATAGGAGACCCTGGACTTCCTCGGGGCTCGGGTTGTTGACTGCCGCTGCGGCAAACCAAGCGCGCCGTGCGCCCTCTTCGTCTCCGGTGCGAGCGAGGCCGTCGCCCACCAACGATTGGCCGCGCGTGCTTGCGGGATCCAAGCGCACGCCGCGTTTGGCCCACTCCGCTGCCGCAGCTCCATCGCGCCGAATCAAGAGCAGCTGCGCGAGCTCGAAGTGGTAGTTCGCGTTCTTTGCGTCCCAA
>JAEUAF010000456.1 GCA_019695485.1 Sorangium sp. | reverse complement strand
CCGCGCTGAGCGCGGCCCATGCCGTTCCCAAACCGCACCGCGCGCTGTGCGGCGGGCAGCTGCGGGAAGGCCGCGCTCTGCCGAAAAAGCACGTGAGTCAGGCGTCGCTCGACCCCTCCGGCTTGCCCGAGGCGCTCAGCGCCGACGCGGGCGGCTTCACTTGGGTAAACTTTTGGGCGGCCTGGTGCGCCCCTTGTAAGGAGGAAATTCCGCGCCTGCTCGCTTGGCAGCGCGAGCTCCCCAAGCGCGGCGCCAAGTTTCGCGTGGCCTTCGTTTCGCTCGACGACGACGAGCGCCAGTTGCGCCAATTCCTCGAGGGCTCGAGCGGTCTGCGTGCGACGTATTGGCTGAAAGAAGGCCATGAGCGTGATGATTGGCTCAAGGCGGCTTCGGTCGATCCCGATCCAGAGCTGCCCGTGCACCTGTTGGTGGACGGGCATGGACGAATTCGCTGCAAGGTGCAGGGCGCCGTGGAAGACGCGGATCTCGAGGACCTCGCCAAACTAGTCGCGAACGCGGCCGAGTAATCCTGGGCGCCACCACGTTCACCCCTGCTCGGCCCGAGCGGTGCGTGCTGCGGGCGAGATCAGCAGAAATGCGAGCATTTTAGCGAGTCCGAGCATGTTATAGTGCGCGGCTTCATATGGCTCGGCGAACCGATATTGCTGAGGTAGCGCGGCACGCCCGAGTGTCGAAGAGCACCGTTTCCCGCGTGATCAACGGAGGGTACGCCAGCGCAGAAGTGCGCGCGCGCGTCGCGAAGGTCATCCAAAAACTCGGGTACACACCGTGGACGACGGCGCGCAATTTCTCGCTCGGTCGCGCTGGCTGCTTCGGCCTGGTCACCTGGGACACGCAGAGCGAGTGGGTGACTCAGATCTTGGGTGGCATCGAAGAAGAGCTCACAGCCAAGCACATCTCGCTGCTCGTCGGCAGCTTGGTACTGCGCGGGGCTTACGATTCGAGCACGGTCGCGTCCTGGATTCGCGATCGACGGATCGATGCGCTGATCTTCGCTTGCCCGGGGCGGCGCGAGCGCGCGCTCGTCGAGTCGGCGCGCAAGGCCCAACAGTCCGTGGCCCTGATCGCGCCGGACGAGTCATTTCGCGGCGTGCTCACTTTGCGCAGCGACAACATCGGCGTCGGCCGCGACATCGCGGAGCATCTCTTCGAGCTCGGGCACCGACGCGTCGCCTACGTTGGCGGGCCCGAAACCTCGCTCGACAGCTGTGAGCGTTGCCAAGGCCTCGAGCTTGGCCTCGCCCCCTACAAGATCAAGCTGCTGCCCGCGAACAAGGTGTTCATGGGCCGCCACCACGCGGACGAGGGCTCGGCCTACGCGCAGCGCTGGCTGAAAATGCCACGATCGCGTGCTCCGACCGCGATCGTGCTGTCGAACGACATCATGGCGCTCGGTCTGATGCGCACGCTGTTGGCGCAAGGCGTTTCGATCCCGGGCGAGGTCAGCGTCATTGGTTTCGACGACATTCCGGCGGCTGGCTTGTGCTGGCCCGGCTTGACCACGGTGCGCCAGGAACTGCGCATCATGGGCTCGCAAGCGTGTCGCGCGTTGATGGCCAACATCGAGCACGAGAAGATGGATCGAGGGCTCGTGGAGTTTCCGATGAAGCTCGTCGTGCGGCAGAGCACCGGTCCTGCGCCCGACCGGCGTTGAGTCGAATGCCTCGTTTCCCAAAGCGACGCCCCGCAGCAACTGCCGTCGAGCGCCCGGACGAGCACGCGTCGCGGCGGCGAGGCAAAGGCGTTTCGGGGTCAGCGCGGCAGGCTCGCGGCGCGGGACACGGCGCTGCAGGTGGTCCGCGGCCCGGCGCGCCGCCTTCGCGCGGCGGTTCGCGGCACGGCAGCGCTGGCTCGCGCCACACCGCATCCACGCCGGGCCATGTGGGCTCGCGGCAGGGCGCTTTCTCTCTGCGCAGCGAAGCGTCGGACAGCGTGGGGCGGTCTGCGAGTGCCGAGTCGGCGAGTTCGGCGGCACGTCTACCGGGTGCGCTGGAAGAGTCGTTGCAGCTCGGGCATCCTTGGGTCTATCGCGATCACGTGCCTTCCGGCTTCGACGCCAAGAGTGGCAGCTTCGTAGAGCTACGCGCGGGCGGCTTTCGCGGCTACGCCCTCTACGATGCGACCTCGCCCATCGCATTCCGCGTGTTTTCGCGACATCGTGCGCCTGACGCCGCGTGGTTTCGTGATCGCGTCGAAGCCGCGTTGGCCTTGCGCGCAGGTCTCCGGCGACAAGACACCACGGCGTTTCGCTTGCTCTACGGCGAGGGCGACGGCGTTCCCGGCATTACCGTCGACATCTACGATCGCTACGCTGTGCTCGTGACCTACGCCGACTCGCTCGAGGCCGTTGTGCCGCTGATCGTCGAAGCGCTGCGCGCCGTGCTTCCCCTGGACGGGATCTTGCAACGCCGTCGCTCCCGCGAACAGGAAGAACGCCTGGTCGTGCTATCCGGGCGCGAGCCGACCGCGCCCGTGCCCGTCACCGAACACGGCGTGCGCTTCCTCGCCGATCTTCGCGCCGGCCAGAAGACGGGCCTGTTCCTCGATCATCGTGAGAATCGCGCGTACGTGCGCAGCGTGGCCGCAGGGCAGCGCGTGCTGAACTTGCTCGCGTACACTGGCGGTTTCTCCGTGTGTGCCGCGCTCGGCGGCGCGCGCGCCGTGACCAGCGTCGACATTGCCCCTCAGGCTATCCGCGCGGCGGTCGACAATTTCACGCTGAATTCGCTCGCGCCAGAGCTGCACGAGCCAGTCGTGGCGGATGTGTTCGAGTATCTCGAGCGGCTTCGGCGAAGTGAACGGCGCTTCGATCTCATTGTGTGTGATCCACCGAGCTTTGCCGGGTCCCAGAAAAAGCAATTCGCCGCGTTGCGTGCGTACACTAAGCTCCACGCGCTCGTGCTCGGCTGCGTCGCACCGGGTGGCCTGTATGCGGCAGCCAGCTGCACGTCACAGGTTTCGCCAGAGGCGTTTCGGCACACGCTGGCGCAGGCAGCGGCCCGCGAGCGCGTCTCGTTTCAGATCGTGCATGATATCGGTCAGCCCATCGATCACCCCGTGTGTGCTGGGCATCCGGAAGGTCGATACCTGAAGTTCGTCATGGGACGTGTCTTGCGTCAGGTGTAACGAACTCAGCAAGATCGTCCATGCGCTGGTTTTTGCGGCCGATCTTGTGTCGTGCTTCCGCGCAGACCGCGTCTTGAGCGAGGCGATTCAGGCCGGAAGGTCGGCCCCGTCGACGCGAATTCGACTCGCGCATTCGCTGCGCCTCCCGTGTTGCGTTGCCGCAAATTTAACTCGATGCTGAAGGGGTCGTTTGAGAGGGAGAGCCGGGCCGATCGTGGCTTTACCCGCAAATTCCTAGGTAGGACTCGCGAGCGAGAGAGTTGGCCCGGCGATTGCTCCGCCCGCGAACACCCCCGGAGGGTCCGAACAATGCTTCATAAGAGAACATCAGCCGCGATGGCGTCAGTACTCGCCATCTGTAGTGCGTTCCTCGGCACGTCCTGCGAAGGACAGACGGGCCCGGCAGGTAAGGACGGTACCAACGGCACGCCCGCCGCGACCTGCTCGGTCAAGGACAACGGCAACGGAACCAAGACGCTCAAGTGCACGGACGGCACGACCCTGACCGTCGCCGACCCCAGCGCCGGTGGCGCGGGGAGTCCTGGCAGCGCTGGGGCACCGGCGACCGGTGGTTGCACGGTGTCTACCGACACGGCTGGTGTAAAGACGATCACGTGTGCTGACGGCACGAGCGTCACTGTCAGCGATGGTGCGAACGGTGTCGATGGCACGAGCGGTGTCGACGGCACGAGCGGTGTCGACGGTACCAACGGTGTCGACGGCACCAACGGCGTCGATGGCACCAACGGCACGAACGGTACCAACGGTAGCAACGGCACCAACGGCTTGAACGGCGGCAACGTCGAGGTCGGCACGTTTCACGGGGCGGACGCCTTGGCGGCCGAGCGCGCGACGGCCAAGAAGTACTTCGCCAACGCCACCATTACCGGTGCCGTTGCCGATCCTGCCGGCAAGGTCAGCGTCGAGTTCACGGTCAAGGACGCGAACAGCAAGCCGGTCGTCGGATTGACGACGATTTCGGCTTCGCTCGCGAAACTGCTTCCGCCAGCGGCGGGCGAGGCCTCGACCCATTGGGTGCCTTACATTTACACCACGCAAACGGTGGCCGGCTCTGCCACAGGTGACTGGCCGAATCCTGACGGGACGAAGGCAGACCAGGGCAGTCGAGAAACCGGCGGCAAGCTGACCGACAACGGCGACGGCTCCTACAGCTACGAATTCAAGACCAACATCTCGGCCATCACCGCGAACGGGGAGGCGGTGCCCTACGAGCGTGACAAGACGACGCGCGTCGCGATCATGATGGGCGGAAGCACTGGTGCCACGGCCACAGCGACCTACGACTTCGTACCGAACGGGAGTGCCGTCACACTGACGCGCAATATCGTTCCGACCGAGGCTTGCCAGAGTTGCCACGGCCCGCAATTCGCCGCGCACGGCGGCGATCGCTTGACGGTCGAGAATTGTGTGACCTGCCACGCGGCAGGCAGCATCGATCCGAACGGCGGAGAGAGCCTGGAGTTTGGCGTGATGATCCACAAGATCCACGCCGGCGGAGAACTTCCGTCGATCGCCGGTGCGGACGGTATTGTTTGGGATAACCCGGCGACCACCGTGGATGAGTCTGCCGACAACGGACAGTACGCGATCTGGGGTTACCAGAATCGCAAGAGTACCTGGTGGAAGGCTGAGTTCCCCGCGGTGCTTGCCAACTGCGACAAATGCCACACCGGCTCCGGGACAGAGGTCGCCAATTGGAAGGCGAAGCCGTCGCGGAAATTGTGCGGCTCGTGCCACGACGACATCAACTTCGCTAGCGGCACCAGTCATAGCGGTGGCGTCGTCACCGACGACACCATGTGCGCGACCTGCCACCCTGCGGCAGGCGCTACGGGGCCAGCGCGCTTCCCCGTCGAGACGGAGCACGCCTTTACGACCAAGGATCCGCGTAACATCTCCGAGTACGACGCCACCCTCACGGTCTCGACGCCGGCCAACGGCAAGTACTTCGTGAAGGGCGAAGCGCCAGTCGTCACCATCGTGCTGAGCAACGGTGGCGTTCCCATCGATCACACCACGGTGATCGAAGACAATGACGGCGCCGAGGGGTGCCTCACCACGGGCTGTCCCGCCGGTGATGGCAAGTTCTCGGCCGCAAACTTCTTCGTTCATGGGCCACGCGCCAAGGAAATGCCGGTGCTCACCACGCGCGCTCGCGCGGCGGTGGTGGGGTCCGGAGTTGGGCCGTTCGACCTGAGCGCGGCTTCTGCCAGCCTGATTTTGACCGTGGATAACGGCCAAACCACGACCGTGTTCGATTCCACAGGCGGAGACAGCACGGCGGCCGCCAACCTGACCATCACGGTCGCGAGCGGCACCGCAGCGAATAGCTGCGGCACGACGCCCTGCATCGCCAGCGCGGCAGCCGCGACGGCCCAGGAGATCGTCAACTGGCTGAACGCCAACGCGGCCTTCAAGCTGCGCGCAATCGCCTATCTCGACCAAGGGCGGCCGGCCATCAGGAGCCGCAATCTGGGCAATTACTATGCGGTGCAGCTCGCCGCGAGCAATGTCGCCACGCAAGTCTTCGCGGGTGACGTCACGATGCACTTCATCAACGCTTCGACCCCGAGCAACGTCATCTCGAAGCGCACTAGCGCGGCCAACGAGGATCCCAAGGTCACGCGCACGGTGGACTCGATCACCTACACGCTAGACCCAGTCGACGATCTCAAGCCAGGCACCTACGTGGCTGGTATCGAAATGTCGGATCGCGGCCGAATCAGCGACACCAATTATCGGACACCGACAGTGGCTCGCGTGGCCTTCCAGGTAGGCCAAGCAACGGAAGAGAAGCTCGTCGCTGGAAACTGCCAATCGTGCCACCAGTCGGCTGACGAGGACGGTGCGGGCGTCGGCTTCGTGCTCGACTATGCGCGGCACAATAAGGTCTTCAACAGCACAGCAACCGACCAGTGTGGTGAGTGCCACGATCAACTTCCGCAAAACGCGACGGGCAGCACATTCAGTGGCGCGGTCCCCATCAGCAAGCGGGTCCACGCCGTGCACTTCGGCTCGGACTTGAACTTCCCCATTGCCACCGTCGCCCACACCGATACCGTCCCGGGCCGCAACTGGGATATCAAGTTCCCGCAAGACATCCGCAATTGTCAGAGCTGCCATTCGGAGGATACGAGCGGCACCTGGCAGACCAAGGCTGCGCGGCTGCCTTGCATGGGTTGCCACGACTCGCCCGCGGCCACCGCACACATGCAAATCCAGACCTTCGACCCGACTCCGGCGAACCCCTGGAGTGGTGACGAACAAGAGTCCTGCCAGACCTGTCACTGAGTTCGAGCGGTTCTAACCAAGAGGGCGCGACGAAAGTCGCGCCCTCTGCTTTAATAGAGCAACGCAGATGATGACTTTCTCGAGGAGCGCGCTCAGCGTCGCTTTCGCACTGACGCTGCTCTCCTGCCAGGCGAAAAAGCCACAGCCGAGCAGCAGCTTGAGTCCCGTGGCCAAGCTCGGCGTAGACGCGCAGGCGCTCGCCACCGTGAATGGTGTGCCGATCAGCGCCGACGATGTGCGTCGCGAGAGCGCGGTCCACATGCAGAAGGAGGAGCCCAACCCCGAGCGTGCGCGGGGCGTGCTGGAGAGCGTGATCCGCGATGAGCTCGCCTACCAAGAAGCGCTCAAGCTCGGCCTAGATGCGGACGCGAGCTATCAGCGCGAAGCGCGCCGCCTGGACGCCGATTTGCATGCAGCCAAGCGGCGTTTGCTGGCAGACGTCTTTTATCGCAAACAAAGCGCGAAGAACGCGGATTTCTCGGACGCGGAGCTCCATAAGTATTTCGACGAACACGCAGCCGAACTACAGCGCGAGGTTCACGTCTTTCAAATCCTGACCCGCGACGAGACGCGGATCAACGACTTCAAGAAGCGGATCGAACAAGGCGCGGCGTTCGAGGAGGTTGCAGCCAGCATGTTCCCGAATGCCGGCCTTGGTGACAGAAAGCCGTGGGACCTTGGCTACCTTGGTTTCAGTCAGATCCCCGAAGCCTGGCGTGCGGAGCTTCAAAAGCTCGGGCCTGGACAGACCAGTGGCGTGATCCGCGGGCCGAACGAGCGCTTTTGGATCATCAAGCTCGTCGACCGTCGCGAGCGTGCACAGACGTTCGAGCAGAGTAAATCTGAGATTTCGAGCATCTTGAAGAGCCAGAAGCTCGAGGCGTTTCGCCAGCAGATGACCCAACAATTACGTGCGTCGGCCCACATCGAATACAGAACGCCGGGGCCGAACTCGAGCGCAAAATCTCCGAGCGGGGCTGAAGCCAACGCGCGGGCCATGCCTTCGAGCGGCGAGCGCCTCGAATAGTTCGAGTTTGCCGCCGACTTCGAGTCAGAAGAAACGCTGCCCCGGACGGCGTCGGTTCTTGCCGCCGCGGTGGAGCGCGGCGAGCTCGACGTAGTCGAGTCGCGGGGCACGGCTGAGCGGAGCCAGGATTTCACCTGGCAGTTGCATCGAATGCACGACCTGCTCGAGTTCCGCGCGGCTGGCGTCGGGGAGTGCCGCGTCCGGCGCGCCGAGGGCCTGCTCGAGCAGGCGTGGCGCTTCGTGCGTGGCGTGCCCGCGGCGCGTCAGATCTGCGTAACTGCGACCCACGGTGTCCGGGGAGAAGCCGTATTTCGCGAGGAATTCGCTCGCAATTCTCAGCGTCGCGGCGCCGTTCAAGAAGCCGCGCTCGAGCAGGACGAACGCCGCTTGCAAGTAGTTGAAAAATGGCACTAAGCGCGGGCCGTAGCGCAAGAACAGGCTCGGGGGCGTCTGCGCGTCGAGGTGGATCAGGATGCAGTCGATGGCCGCTCGCCGTTCGAGCTCCGATAGCGCCCGTCGGCAGCGCAGAATCGCTCGCGTCGGGAGCTCGCCGGCCTCCAACACTCTCTCGAGCTCGGCTGCTCCCACGTTTCCGGCGCAGAGATCGGCGTACAGCGAGTAGACGAAGGCATCGGACTCAGAGTCGTCGCCGACCAGCACTTCGCGGAGCGCGCGCGTGCGGCCCATTCCGCGTTCGTCGCGCACGCGCGCTTCGAGCAGCTCCGGCAGCTTGTAGCCGAGCTGATCGCGCAACGCGCTGAAGCGCAAGCGCAGGAGATTCGAAAGATTCGGCTTGAGCGTGAGCTCATCGAAGCTCACGCCGTCGAGCCCCAATTTGGCCTCGAGCTTGCTCCGCATTTGGCGGGGGCTGCCGCTCAAGATGTGCACTTTGCCGCCGCTCGCGCCGAGCGCGCGTAGAACGGCGGTGGCGCCCGGCACCGTCCGCTTCTGCTCGACCGTCTCCAGCGCGGCGTTCACGAGTTCGGACAGCGTGTCGAAGTGGCTACGCAGATAGGTCTTGTCGAGGTCCCAGCGCGTGATGAATCGCTGCACGACTTCGCCCGTTCGCCTGCGCCGGCGTCAGGATGCCCAGGCGCGCCGCGTGTCCGAGAACGCCGAGACGAGATCGAACGCGCCCGACTGGCGCGCCACCTCGATGGCTTGTTCCAGAAAGATGAGCGCCTCGTTGCCACGCTGCCGTCCGAAAGCCACATGGGCGAGCGCGGATAGCACGCGCGCGCGGTCGGTTCCGCTCGGACCGGCGATATCGAGCGCCTCGCGCAGGACGCCTTCGGCGTCTGCAAAGTTGCCCGCGCGCGTCAGCGCCGCGCCGAGCTTGCGGCTGAAAATCAAGACTGCGCGCAGCGGATCGTCGAGCTCACCGCGCGAGATTTCTTTGCGCGCGATTTCGAGTCCTCGCCTGAGCGCGAGCACCTCGGTGTGCACGTCGCCACGCGCGGTCGCCCGATCTGCGACTTGCTCGAGCAGCAACAGCGCCTGAAAGGAATCCCCGCTCTCGTAAGCGTGGAGCGCGCGGGCCTCGATCGGCGCTCCGCGTTTTTCGCAGACTTGCAGCGCTTTCTTGTGAAGCTCACGTCGCACGGCCGCTGGAATACTGGCCAGCACGACCTCACGCAACAAGGGGTGCGCTGCGCGTAACCTGCCGTCGCTCTCCTCGACCATGCCGGCGCGCAACAACTCTTCGACGCGACCGGACTGCAGCTCCGACTTGGGCAGCAGTTCCGCGACCATGTCGGCAGGGGACTGATCGCCCAACACGACCAAGCCCTGCAGCGTGCGGCGCGCGTTTGGCTCCAACATGTCGACACGCAGCGCGATCAGATCGGCCAGCCTCGACGGCGGGTCCGTACCTCCGTCCTGCGAGTAGCGAATCAGCTGTTCCACGTACATGGGGAGCGCGCTCTTGCTGCCATCGCTCATCTGAACGCGTTCGCCACCACGCCTCACGCTGAGCAGGCGAGAGACTGCAGGCGGCGGCAATCCGCCGACCACGCGTGAAACCGCGCGTGTGCCCCAGCCGGTGTCGAAGCTTGGCCGATGTGCAGCCAAGATCAGAATGGCGCCCGTCGGTGGCTCGTTCATCACGTCCAACAAGGCGTTGAGGCTGGGGCCGTCGATGTCGTCGATGTCGTCGATCGCGAGCAGCACGCGCGGGCTGCGCGTCGTCGCCGTGGTCAGCGCCCAGCGTAAGGCCTCGGCGAGCGCCGCGCGGCGCTCGGCAGGCGAACGGCCGTCGCCGCGTTCATGTCGGCCGAAAATGTCGTCGAGGCCTGCGCGTGCTTCGGGGCGCGCGCGCTCGTAGCGACCGGACTCGATATCCACCGGGTTTAGTCGGGCCAGTTGGCGCACGGCCTCGCGAATCGCAAAGCACGCCACTTCCGCGTGATAGGGATCGGGCCCCGTGAGCACGACGCCATCGCCTTCCGTGCGCGCGATCAGCATCAGCTCTTGAAGCAGCCGAGTTTTTCCTGCACCCGGTTCTCCCACCAGGCGCGCGCCCACGAAGCCGAGCCCTGCCTCACGGCGCCGCTCTTCGAGCCAGTTGAAGTCGTCCTCGCGCGCCACGAAGGGTAGCGGCAGCGTTGGCACCGTGTGCGTTTCCGGCGAACCGCTGCGTGAAGGCAGGCGCGCGCCGCACTCGCCGCAGAACTTGGTGAGCGGCACCATCAGGCCGCAGGTCGGGCAGGTGGTCGTCGCCGTCGAGATCGAGGTCGGCGGCACCGTCATGCGCTCAGGCGGCAAGCTCTCCGCCAAAATCAGCGCTTGCTTCAAGCCATCCGCGAATTCGAGCGCGTCCTGATAGCGCTTGCGGACATCCTTCGCGAGCGCCTTCATCACCACTTCGTAGAGCGGGTCTGGGATGCGGCGTTCGGGCGCCACTTGGCGTGGATCGGGGACCGGCACCGTGAGGTGCATCATCACGACCTGCGTTGGACTGTCCGCTTCGAACGGCAGCCGTCCGGTCAAGAGCTGGAACAAGATCACGCCGACCGCGTAGAGGTCGCTGCGCCCGTCGATCGGGTCGCCGCGACCTTGCTCGGGCGCCATATAGTCCGGCGTTCCGCAGACGATGCCAGGGCTGGTGACGCCGGGCCCTTGGGTGTCGGCGCGCAGCTTGGCAAGCCCGAAGTCCACCACCTTGACGAAGTCGCCGCCGCGGCGGAGCGGCTCCAAGATCACGTTCTCCGGCTTTAGATCGCGGTGAACGATGCCAAGATCGTGGGCTTCACCGAGCGCCGCCAGCACCTGGCGCAGCACGTCCACGATGCGCGCGAAAGGCAGCGGCCCTTCCTCGTACGCGACGCGCGCCAGATCCTTGCCGCGCAAGAACTCCATCACCAAGTACGGCTGGCCGTCATCGGTGCGACCGAAGTCGAACACGGCGACGGAGTTTGGATGATTGAGCTGACTTGCGGCGCGCGCTTCGGTCATGAAGCGCAGCGCGGAGTTTTCGTCAGAGAGCAGGTGCGGGTGGATGATCTTTACCGCCACCGTGCGACCGAGCGCGCTCTGCTGGGCGCGGTACACGCGCCCCATGCCGCCGACGCTGATCAAGTCGAGGATGTGATAGCCCCCCGGCAAGGACTTGCCGATGAACTTGTCCTCGACCGTCGAGCCCATCGTCCCCACGGGGAAGCCGCATGCTGGGCAATACTGGTGCTCTACCGCGCACGACGAGTGGCAGTGGGGGCAGACGCGGAATGCTGGCTGGGTCGACATCGACACGACGAGACTCGGGGGGCGACCTCTGCTTCTCTCCACAATGTCGCTCCGGAGGCGGAGTCTATTCCGAGCTTTGGGGATCGAACCAGTCTTGACCGGTCGCGTCGAGGGATAATCGCCATTTGCGTGCGGAAATGGCGCACCTTTGGCACGCCGGGCCGAGACTAATCTCGGCGCTCCGCGTGTTCGAGCCGCAGCCGAAGGCGGGCCGTCCGCGCCACAATGCCGGGGCGTCGGCGGTGAGTCCGTGGGCCCACATCGTCACCATCGGTGGGTCTTGGGGCGTGTTGGGCGGGCCGGTCCCGCCCGCACGGGGGCGCCACGGCCCGCCCTTGGCACGTTTCGAACCGTTCGCCGCGCTTGCTGCTAGCATCCAAAGTCATGCAGGCGCGCGTTCGTCTCGGGGATCTGCTCGTTGAAGCCAACATTCTCGCTCGCGAGCAATTGGACGAGGTGCTGGCGCTCCAGAAAAATGACGGGCGTAGACTCGGCACGCTGCTGATCGAGGCGGGCTTGGTGACTGAAACGCAAGTCACCCAAATCCTGAGTCAGCAGCTCAGTGTGCCATGGGTTTCGCTCTACCACATCGACTTCTCGCGGCAGCTTCTCAACCTCGTGCCCCAGGACGTGGCAGAGAAATTCTGCCTCGTGCCGATCTTCGTGCGCCGGGTGCGCGGCCTCGGCGAAACCCTGTACGTCGCGATGGACGATCCGAGCGATGAGGCCGCGCTCGCCGCGGTGGGGCAGTATTCGGGGCTCGCGGTGCGTGCCATGATCGCGCCGCCGTCCGACATTCGTTCGGCGATTCGCGTTTACTACGGCGCCGGCCGCGACACGGCTTCACTCTCAGAAGCGGTGGCCGAGCTCGACGCCGAGATTTCGGGGCGAGCCACGCCCGTGATGGCCGACCCCACCCAGGCCTTCCAGGCGTCGCGTGGCGGTGGTGTGGCGCCCGCGCCTGTCGGCAGCGTGGGTTCGGTGCCGCCCGTTTCTTCCGTGCCGCCGGATGACGACGCACCCCAGATCGAAGCCCGCGAAGTTTCGATGCCGGCTCCCAAGCGCGGGCGCCCGCGCAAAATGGTCACGCTCACGCTGCTCGACGGGACCAAGGTGAACTTGCCAGCAAAGAAGCCGCGCGCGCCCTCCGAGCCGTCCCCCAAAGGGGCCTCGGAGCTCACGGCGCGAGACCTGGTGGCGGCGCTGCGCGCCATTTCGCATGGCGCCGATGCGAGCGAGATCCTAGGTGAGAACACGGGCTGGGAGCCGATGTTCGCCGCCCTGCTCAGCCTGCTCCTGAAAAAGCACCTGATCGCGGATTGGGAATTCGTCGACGAGTTTCGCAGCGTTTGAGCGCCGTCGCCGCGGTCAGCGCAATCGCGCCCGGGAGGCGAGCACCCACGGCGAGAGCTCCGCGCTATCGGCACGCCGCTCGGGCTTCTGTTCTACGAATTCGAGCACGGCGAGCGCCGCGATGAGGTCGCTCTCCGCCTCGGCTGGGAGTGGTCGCCGCGCGCAGAGGTCGGATCGGCGATCGAGGAACTCCGTGTCGTAGTCGCCGTTCTTGAACGCGCGGTCCTCGAGCAGCCCTGCCAGAAACGCGAGGTTGGTCTCGACGCCCAGCACGACATACTCGGACAGCGCGCGTCGCAGTCGCGCTAAAGCCTGTGTTCGCGTCTCCCCCCAGGCGCACAACTTTGCGAGCAATGGATCGTACTCCACACTGACCCGCGAACCCTGCTGGACGCCGCTGTCGACGCGCACGTACGGACCCGATGGCTCACGCAAGCATTCGATCTCGCCGGGGCTCGGCAAGAAGCCGCGCGCCGGGTCTTCGGCGTAAATGCGGGCTTCGATCGCGGCCCCGCGGCGCGCGGGCGGGGTGTTCGGGATGCGTTCACCGGCCGCAATGCGCACCATTTCGTGAACCAGGTCGAGTCCGGTCACGAGCTCCGTGATGGGGTGCTCGACTTGGAGCCGCGTGTTCATTTCCAAGAAGTAGAAATTCTGTTCCGCATCGAGCAGAAATTCGAAGGTTCCCGCAGAAAAATAGCCAATTGCCGCGGCACCGGCGAGCGCCACATCTGCCATGCGCGTGAGCGTGTCCGGCGCCAGCACCGGGCACGGCGTCTCCTCGACGACCTTCTGGTGTCGGCGTTGCACCGAGCAGTCGCGCTCGTACAAGTGCACGAGGCTGCCCTCGCGATCACCCAAGATTTGCAGCTCGACGTGACGCGCAGCCAGCAGGGCCTTTTCAATGTGGACGCGATCGCTACCGAACGCGGCCTGCGCTTCGCTGCGCGTCCGTTCGTAGGCGGCGGCGAGCTCGGCTTCGTTGGCGACGCGACGCATGCCCTTGCCGCCGCCCCCATCGGTGGCCTTCAGCAGAACCGGATAGCCGACGCGCGCCGCCGATGCGCGCGCGGCGTCGAGGGTGTCAGCGTGGCCACCCGGCACCACTGGCACACCCGCCGCGTCCATCAATGCGCGGGCGCGCTGCTTGCTGCCCATGCTCGCAATCGCGCTTGCCGGCGGGCCGATGAAGGTGAGCCGAGCTCGCTCACAGGCCAGCGCGAGTTCCGCGTTCTCGGAGAGAAACCCGTAACCGGGGTGGAGCGCGTCGGCGCCAACGCTGCGCGCCGCGTCAACTACACGCTGAATGTCCAGGTACGCGCGCGGATCGGCACCCAAGCCGACGGCCTCGTCCGCGAAGCGGAGGTGCGCGCTCTGGCGATCTACGTCCGTGAACAGCGCCACGCTCGCGATGCCGAGCTCACGCAACGTGCGCGCGATACGGATCGCAATTTCCCCACGATTTCCGATCACGACCTTCTTGAACATGGGTCACGCTGGCGAGGAGCGAGGTGAGCTTTTCGAGTAACACGCAGCGCGCTCTGCTGTCGTCGAAAAGTGGTTTCTGGGGCGGCTACCGGGCCGACCCTCGCGCCCCGAGGAACCGCTCGCAGTCACTGGCATTTTGCGGGAAGCTCCATGCATTCCGACAATCCGACCGCGGCGTGCGTTCGACACAGGCCCCGTTTCCGACGCAGCCTGCTATACCCCGCCCGCTGTGAGCGGAGGGACTCAAGACACCGTCATCACCGTCGCCGAACTTGGGCGGCGTTTGCGTCGCGCCGTGGAGGGCTCGTCGGTCGGGTTTTGGGTCGAGGGCGAGGTCTCGTCGCTCAAACGCGCGACCAGCGGTCACTGCTACTTCACGCTCAAGGACGACGCGGAGGACGCCTGTGTCGAGTGTGTGATGTACCGCTTCGACGCGCAGCGTGCGCTCAAGCATCTGGCGGACGGCGCGAAAGTGCAGCTCTTCGGACGGGCGACGGTGTGGGCGCCGCGTGGGCGTCTGCAGTTCGTGGGGCAGCGCTTGAGGCCCGCGGGTCGCGGGGCGCTGTTGTTGGCGCTCGAGGCGCTGAAGGCCGCCTTGCTCGCCGAAGGGCTGTTCGACCCCGCTCGCAAGCGCCCGCTGCCGACTGACCCGCACATCGTGGGCGTGGTCACCAGCGCGGCGGGCGCGGCCTTTCACGATATTCGCACGGTGGCATTCCGCCGCGGCCGGGTGCGGCTCGTGCTTTCGCCAGCGGTCGTGCAGGGCGATGCAGCCCCGGAAAGCCTGGTCGCCGCGCTGTCTCGCCTGGAGCTTTACCCTGGGCTCGACGTCGTGATCTTGGGGCGCGGCGGCGGCTCGGGGGAAGACTTGATGGCGTTCAACGACGAGCGGGTCGTGCGCAAAGTCGCCGCATTTCGGGTGCCGGTGGTCAGCGCCGTCGGACACGAGATCGACGTATCGCTCACCGATCTCGCCGCTGATGTGCGTGCCGCCACGCCGTCGCAGGCCGCTGAGCTCGTCGTACCCGACACCGAGACCCAGCGCGTTGCGCTCGGGCGTGGGCTTGCAGCGCTGAAGCGCGCGATGTTCGCGTTGCTCTTGGGGCAACGCGCGACCTTGGAGCGGAAGCGCGCGCTGCTCGGCGATCCGCGTTTCGTGGTCGTCGAGCGCGGACAAGAGCTGGACGATCTGATCGTGCGCTTGCGGCGCCGTATGGAGCGCGGCTTGCGTTTGCGTATGCAGTCGACCAGCCGAGACACCGCACGCCTGTTCGCGCGCCACCCGCGCACGGTGATTGCCGAACAGCAGAGTCTGCTCTCGCCGCTGAA
>JAEUAF010000355.1 GCA_019695485.1 Sorangium sp. | reverse complement strand
ACGTGAGCGCGCTCGGCGGGCAGAGCGTGTATCTGGAGCTTTACTCGGCGACGGATGCGTCGCTCAACACCAATTTCTTCATAGACAACTGCACGCTCACGGTCGCGTGTCAGTGAACGCGAGCGCGCACTGTGCCTGACTGGCAACGTCTCTGAGAGGGGCCCCGCGGGTTTTCCGCGGGGGACCCTGCCGCCTCGCGGGCTACGCCGGCGGGCTTTGCTCGGCCGATGCGGGCGCTTCACCCCGGCGCGGGATCTGCAAGCGTCCGCCGCCTTGGTAGGCGAGGGCGGCCAGCGCCTTGTCGAAGAACGCCCGCAGAAACGGGATTTCGCGGGGCGCATCGGTGATCAGGCCGGCCTGCTCGATGCGGCGCATCGTGGCGACGAGTTCGAGCGCCCGCACTTCGCCTTCGGTGGCCAGCACGCTCAGCGCGCAGTCGCGCAGGCGTCGCACCAGCGTGGCGCGGCGCTCCGGTCCAAAGAAACGATCCGTGGCGGCCTCGACGGCGTCCTTGACTGCTTGCTGCACCATTTCCTGAGCGGGTTCGGTGCCGTCTGCGGGCAGTTGCTTGCCTACTTCCGCCAGCATTTCGTCGACGGCGGCGCGGTCCGGAAGCCATCCGCGAAACTCGCGTAGCCCGTGGAGCGCTGCGGACTTCTCCGCCAAGTCTTTCACGTCTTCGTCGGCAATTTCGAGGCCCTCCGCTTCGAGCGGATGGGGCAGCTCTTCGCTCGGGAGCGGTTCGAGCAGGGCCTTCGCGCTGGTCATGCCGAGCGGCTCGGGGATGCCGCGGGTCTTCTGCTCTGCGCGAGCTCTGGCAACGCGCTGACGCGCATACTCCGGAGAGATCGCGATCGGCTCACAGCCGGCTGCGGCTGCGCGCTTCAGTGAGTCCTTCAGTGCCGTGCCGCTCAGCGTGCCGACTTGGGCGCCATGAACGCCGACTTCGTCATGCAGGTAGAAGAAGCCGCTTTCGGCGCGGCTCGCTGCGGAGCGCGTTGCAATGACGATCAGCAGATTGCCCGACGCGTCGGGCGGGACCAGCCAGGCTTCGGTCGCGCGCTCCGCGTCCGAGCGCCCGAGCACGGTCACGTGGTGCGGCGCATCGACGCGGATCCCGCGCGAGCCAAGGACGTTGAGGCCACGTCGAGCGGCCTTACGCACGGGGCCGTTCGCACTTTCGGCGGCGACCTGAACCGCTACCGCGTTGCCGGCCTTGACCCAGGCGTCGACCAAAGCGCTTGCCTGGGCGCCGGATTCAGTCAACGCGGCTGCTGCTGTTTCACGAGTGGCCGCGAGCAGTCGCTGCTCGAACACGGCGGGTTTGTTCTTGCTGTTGTCGGACATGGGATCTCCGAATGGCTCAGCCCAAAAAAGCCACCGCGTCGAGCTCGACGCGCACGCCGCGCGGAAGCGCTGCTACGGCGACCGTTGCGCGAGCCGGCGGCTCTTTGGGAAAATAGGTGATGTACACCGCGTTGAACGCGGCAAAATCATTCATATCGGTGAGGTAGGCCGTCACCTTGACGACGTCGTCCAGCGTGGCGCCGCCTGCCTCGAGCACGGCCTTCAAATTGTCGAGCACGCGTCGCGTCTCGAGCTCGATTCCGCCTGTTACCAACGCCTGCGTCAGCGGATCCAGCGGGATCTGGCCGGACAGAAACAGAAATCCGCCGGCGCGAGTGGCCTGCGAATAGGCCGCGACGGGCGCGGGGGCTTTTTCGGATCGAACGACGCTCTTCGACATGGTGGCGGGGCCGGCGGATGCTAGTTCGGGGGCCTTCAAGTTACAATCGCGACTCGCTCACGGGAGAGCGGTGCCGCTCGTTTCCGCCCCCGGGCTAGAGGGCCTGCCCCTGAATTCTCGGTCCGTTCACGGGCAGCGCTTCCCGAAGCTCGCTCGCTCTGTGAACGGGTGCGATTGCGTCAGTTGCCCAGTCGTGCTGGCGTGGCAGCGTGAGCATCGTCTACCGACCTTTGCGGCGTGAGGAGATCCCCCAAGCGGCCGAGTTGTTCATCGTCGCGGTGTCCGAGCTCGCGCGTCGCCACGGCCTGCAGTCGGCCTCCTATTTGCAACCGGCGGTCGAAACGCTCTACGCGCATTTGTTCGAGACGGGGGTGTTTCACGTCGCCCAAGATGGCGAGAGCATCGTAGCCATCTGCTGCGGAGTCGTGCGCGATCAGCTCTGGTTTCTAAGCATGTTTTGGGTATTGCCCGACCAACGCGTGTCCGGCCTGGGGCGCCCGCTGCTGGAGCAAGTCACGGCCGAAGCGCGTGCGCGCGGCGCGCGAACGCTGTGCACTTGGTCGTCCATCGACTTCGTGGCGGTCGCCAGCTACTTGCGCCTGGGCATGATGCCGGCGGGCCCCGTGCTCACATTCAGTGGAGCGTGCGCGGATCAGCCGGCGGCGCCGCACGGTGTCGAGGAAAAGGAGCTGCGAGCCGACGTCGCGTGCGCGCTCGACGCGATCGTGCGCGGTACGCCCCGCCCACTGGATCACGCATTTTTTCGGGCACGACAGGGCAGCGCCACGCAGCTCGAGCGACAAGGCAAGGCCATCGCGTATTTTTACGTGAGCGAGGGCGTGATCGGCCCCGCCGCCTGGCTAGAGCCCGACGACGCGCCCCTGGTTCTGGCGGCGGCGCTGCGTGAAGCACGCCGCCAGCAGCCCGATAAAGTTCGGTTGATGATCCCTGGCGTCAACCAGCCGGCGCTGACAGCAGCGCTGGCCGCAGGCCTCCAGCTGAGCGGCGCCGCTCACTTCATGACCCGCGGCCCCTTCGGTCGCCTCGGGCAATACTTACCCTCGGGCCCTGGGCTGTTCTAGTCAGCCAATCGAGCGGCGGCCGTCGATTGCGCGGCCGAGCGTGACTTGGTCGGCAAACTCGAGGTCGCCGCCGTGTGGAATGCCGCTCGCGATGCGACTGATTGTGACGCCGAGTGCGGCGAGCTCGCGCGCCAGCAACAGCGCCGTGGCCTCGCCGTCGACGGACGGCGGGGTAGCCAGGATGACTTCGCTGACGCCATCCTCGCGCACGCGGCGCGAAAGCTCCGCGAGTGGCAGTTCGTCGGGGCCCACGCCGTCGAGCGGAGACAAAAGCCTACCGAGCACGAAATAGCGCCCGCGCATGGCGCCGCTGCGCTCGATGGCCAGCAAATCCTGCACGCGGTGCACGATGCACAGCAAGCGCGCTTCGCGGCGCCGATCGCGACAGACCCCGCACACCGCGTGGCCATCGATCACGTCCGCCAAGTTGCCGCAGCGATCGCAGGGTCGCACATTGGCGCCGAGCGCCGCGAGCTCCACGCCGAGCTCCGCGGCCACGCCTTTGCGATCCGCCGCCAGGTACAAAGCGTAGCGCTGCGCAGTCTTCTCGCCCACCCCAGGCAGGCGAGCGAGCAGCTCCATGACGCGCCGCAATCGTTCAGGCAACATGCAAGCCTCGGCTTACCGCTTCAGTGTGCCTTCGCAAGTTTCAACTCCTTCAGGCGCGCACCGAAAATTTCCACGGCGTCGGCGATGCGTGGATGCTGCTTGAGGCGCTCGTAGGTTTCGCGCGTGCGGCGCTCGCGCGCCTCGACCTCCAGATTGCTGAGCGTCTTTTTGCCAGCGGCTCGGCTCGACTCGTGCTCGTGCTCGACTCGTGTCGGTGTTCCCAACAGCGCCGTAGCGGCTTTTTCGACGATCGCGGTGCTCTCGGGCGAGCCTACCAATTCCCCGAACAGGCTGCCTGGGGCCCAGCCGATGACGAAACGACCTGGCGTGTTCTCGAGCGGCACCCCGTGCTCGAGCTTTGCGGCAAGCTCCGGTCGCTCGCTCGCAATCCTGGCCACGATGCCGCGCAGAATCTCCT
>JAEUAF010000243.1 GCA_019695485.1 Sorangium sp. | reverse complement strand
GGCGGTGACGGCTCGGGCTGGGGCAGCTCTTGAAACAGGAGCGGGGCGGCCACCACCGCCGCGACTCCCGGGGACGAACTCTTGACGAGCTGAGTGGCTGACAGGGCGCGTACGGCTTCGCCCGCCGTCTTGAAGCGCGCGTCCGGATCCACGCTCAGCGCGCGCGCTAACCAAGGGTCGAGTGACTCGGGCAGCTCCCCTCCAAGCGCGTGGGCATGCTCCCGAGCGCCCGGGTGCACACTCAGGAGCTCGCCGAGCACGGCCTCTGGGTCCGGGTTCGGCTGCCACATGCTCCTCAGGTAGTGGCGACCCGTAAGCGCATAAAACGTCACCAGCCCCAGACTGTAGACGTCCGCTGCGGCGCTGGCAGCGCTGCCGCGTGCGCGCTCGGGCGCTGCCCAGCCGAGCGCCGCTTGAGTGAGCGGAGCGCAGGCCGCGCGCAGCTGGCTCATCCCGAAATCGGAGACTCGCGCCCAGCCCGGATGGTCGAGCGAAAAGAAGAGATTCTGTGGTTTCAGGTCGCCGTGCGCGATCCCCACCGCGTGCGCGGCATCGAGCGCGCGCGCGAAGGCTTCGAGCGCCGAAATCCAAACGAACAGCGGTGCCGGGCCCCGCGTCGCGATGAGCTCGGCCACCGACGGAAAAGCGATGCGTTCGCTCACCACGAACGAGCGTCCAAGTGCGGTATCGACCCCAAAGTCCGTGGCGCGAACCGTGGCCTCCGTCGCCGTGGCCGAGACATTGCGCGAAAGCTCCTGGAACGAAATAAACGCGGCCGGAGCAGCCTGCACTGCGCTCGGCAGCAGCTTCACGGCGCATTCCCGGTTTCCGCGCGCATCGCTGGCGACGTAGACCTCGCCCTGCTCGCTCGCCCCGAGGCACGATACGATTCGGTAGCGTCCAGCGAGGAGGATCCCCGGCGAGAGTGTGGGCTGCATCAAGGAACCAGGCTCGTGCCCTGCGCCATTCCAGCGGATCGGGACTCCGTTGGCGTCGCCGCGCTCTCGCTGGAACCAGATCGGGTGAGAGCGGCGTGCGCGTCGTTGTCCGGCACGTCCTGCGGCTCTTCCTCGTGCACATCCTCACTCCCCGCGGGCTCGCGATGCTTGCCACGCGGCGCTTCTCCCGGCCCAGCGTAGTCGACCCAATAGGCAGCGTACTCGCGCACATCGAGGTGCACGAAGCTCGAGTTTGGATAGTAGCCGACCCCCACGTTGCTCAGCGTGCGTAAATAGTCACGGATTACCCGGTTTGGCACTCCGGGGATGCTGAAGTCCACGGCCTTGCTGAGCTTGTGACGCGAGTCTTGGAAATATGACGTCGTGCGATAGCCACTGACGATGCGCACCGGCCGGCCCCCAAACGTGTCGCTCACTCCCACGAGGAGCTTCACGAGCCTGGGATCGAGTTTGGGTCGGCTTCCCGTTGCAGCGAGGACGCGTGAAACGCCCTCGAAGGCCGCGGGCAGCAGGCGTCCCTTCTTGTCGAAGGTCTGGCCTCGGTAGTGCTCGTTGTAGCTTGCCAGCTCGAGATGCCCTCGGCGGGGAGCTGGCTTCATGTACGGCTCGCTGCTCTCACTCGAGTCTGCGGCGCTGGGGTCTTCGCCGGGCGCCGGAATCCGCAGCATCTGACCCGGGCGGATCACGCACTTTACGGGTAGATGGTTGGCGGTCCGGATCGCGTCCACGCTGATTCCGTAGCGGCGAGCGATGGAATCGAGACGTTGGCCAGCTTCGACGCGGTGACTGCGCGCGGCTGCGGGCTCCGTCGCGCTCCGGCGCCGCGGGCCATCGTGCGGTGCCACCCGCGCTCGCGAGCCGTCGCGGTCGTCGCGCGAGGGGATCACCAAGCGCTGACCAGGCTTGAGCGCGTCGGACGGGCGCAGGTCATTGGCGGTGCAGAGCGCATCCAGACTCACGCCGTAGCGCTTTGCGATGCTCCCGAGGCGTTGACCGTTGTAAACGACGTGTGTCCGCGCAGCGCCAGGGGCGGCCAGAGCAGTTGCCGGCGCAAGGAGCAGGCCCAGCACGACAAGGGCTGTTCTTCGGAGCGTCACGCGGCCCGGAGCATGACCGCAACCTGAGTCCGAGTCCATATTCTCGCGACCATGGAAAGGAGCTGGCCAGGGCTCCAAACCCAAACTGGGGGGCTCACCCCCCGCGTTGAAACGGGTGCGCATGGCTGACCGCGGTTCAATGCGGTTCGCGTCGTTAGTAGCAACCGAGTCCGTCGGAGACCGACGTCTTGACGAATGTCTGTGCTGGATCAGAGCATCCGCCTCGGCGCGGGCTCTGCCGCGTAACCGTAGCGGGAATTAGATGAGTCTTCGTGTTCGGGTAAGTTGCTTGCTTTGTGTCGCACGCGTGCTCCCAATGCTCGCGTTGGGTGGGCTGCCCCTGGTTGCGCCTCGGCTGGCGCTCGCCGAGCCCAGCCCCACCGAACTCGCCGTGGCGCGCCGGCTCTTCGAAGACGCCGTGCGTTTCGAGCGGGAGTCCCGTTGGGAGCTCGCCGCCTCGAAGCTCAAGGACGCGATCGCCGTCAAAGACACGCCTGGTCTACGCTTTCACCTGGCGCATTGCGAAGACAAACTTGGGCACTTAGTCGAGGCGATGATTCACTACGACCACGCGCGCGAGCTGATCGCCTCCGGCGCCAAGGCGCCCGACGTCGAAGAAGTCCTCGAGCCGGCGCGACGCACTTTGGAGCAGCGCTTGCCGAGCGTGCTGCTGGTCGCGCCAGCCGAGATCGCGAATCTCGAGGTCGAGCTCGACGGTAAGCCCGCCGCGCGTTCGATCTTGGGTCGTCCTGCGCCGGTGGACCCGGGAACACACCGTGTCGTGGTGCGCGCCCCCGGTTATGCCGATTTCGCGCAACAGCTCGAGCTTCGCGAGGGCGAGCACCCGCGCGTCATGATTCAAATGGTGGAAGGTACGAGCAGCGCAGATTCGCACTCGCCCGGCGTCGTTACCAGGGTTCAGTCCGGCCCTGACGTCGATCATCGAGACACGGGCATTCCCACTCGCACCTACGCCCTGGTTGGCGAATCCGCCTTTACATTGGCCGCGTTGGGCGTCGGCGTCGGCTTCTCGCTGGTGAAGAATACCGCGTACGACCGCGCAGATAGGGCGCAGCGAACCGTCGACGGCAACGCGGGGGTAGCGGACGCGACCTGCGCGGGTGATCGGCCCTCCTCACTCATACAAGCGTGCTCTGACCTCGACGACGCGATTGCCGCCTATCATCGGGCTCGCCTGGTGAGCACCATCGGCCTTGCCGGCGCCTCCGTTGGGGCCGCGGCGACGCTACTCACCTTCGCACTCTGGCCGCGATCTTCCACCACCTTGCATGTGGAGGCGACCAAGTCGTCATCCTGGTTGGGAATCGCGGGAGAGTTCTAGCCTATCCGCACTCGATCCCTCCCGTTCCAACCTCGCCACAAAGAACGCCGAACCCGAGGTCGGCGTTCTCCGAGCTCTAGCCCGCTTTCAGCGAGGGAAGTACTGCGTGGCGCGCTTGTGACCGCGCGTCTTAATCGCTTTGGTGCTGAGCAGCTTCTTGGCGGGGAGGTTGAGCTCCTTGGTCGAGGTGCCCATGCCGTCGGCAATCTGCTCGATGCGTTGACCGGGGTTGCCCTTGACGTAGCCGAGCAATTGCGTGGTGAGCTTCTCGAGCTCGTCCGGCGAGCGCTTGGCACCCTTGGCGCGGACGCGAGCACCCTTCGGTGCGGCAATTGCTGCGGCGGCGACGCGACGCCCACCAGCGGCGGCCGCTCCGCGACGGCCACGACGCGGTGCTTCACCGTCACCAGCGAGAGCGTGCTGCACCGTCTCCATCGCCGAGCGACGGATTAGGTCATTCATCTCTGTGACGAACGACTCGACGAGCACGCGAACTTGATCAGACACAGACGTGTTAGCCATGGGGGCGGTTCGTATTAGGGAATCGCGGTCTTGTCAACTCGAAATGGCTCCTGTTCCAGCCTGAATCATGCAGAACGTCGCTCTGTTTCGTATCATCAGAATCAACATGTCCTTCGGCAATGCCAAAAGAATACGGCGGTTTCAGCCACACCGCTCGTAGCCTGGCGTGAGTGCTCGAGTTCCGCAACTTCGCTTCACACTCAAGGTGTCTTTGCAACAGAGGCGTCCGTCATAATCGTGTCAGTGGCAGCTGCCTTGCGTTCGAAAAGCCCGCATGTGGGGCACTTTTGTCGAGGCCTCGGCGCGGCGACAGTTGTCGCGGGGCTCAGTGTCAGCACGCATGCGGCTCGTTTCGAGACACCCGGAAGGGTGACGGAATTCCAGCCCTTGGCCAGCGAACCCTGCCTGCCGACTATCCACTACCTAGGTTACCTAGTGCCAGTGTCAGAGCTGCGGAAGTCCCTCCAGCAGAGGAAGTTAGGCATACGCGGAGAGATTTCCGGAATAGGCGAGGAGGGGCGCTGGTTCCCCTGCTGACTCGTGCCTTGTGCGGAGCAGCCGTTTTTTTCCAAATTGGCAGATTGGCGCCGCTGCTTCGCAGATTGGCCGCTGCGTGTTGGTGTGCTTCGACCCTCAGCGAGCAGCCATCTTTACGAAGTCGCTCTCCGTCAGAATGCCTGCGATGCGCCCGCCGTCCAAAACGACGAGGCACCCGATCTTCCGCTCCAGCATCACTTGTGCTGCCTCGCGGAGAGGGGTTTCGGGCGTCGTGGTCAACACTTGGTTTCGCATTGCCTCCTTGACCACCACCATGTCGAGCGCCTGGCGCTGCGCGTGTGTCCCGTATCCCAGGGCCTTGATGAGACCGCTGTGAAACAGATCGCGCTGACTCACGATTCCGGCGAGTTCGCCGTCCTCATTCACGACCGGGAGGTGTCGAATCCTTCCGAGTCGCATCAGGTCATCGGCGACCAGTAGTTTGTCGTTCCGGTCGAGCGTTACGACGTCTCGTGTCATGGCGTCGCGAACGAGCAAGGGGGAGTCAATCACAGGGGCTGCCTTGGCGGATGCCTTAGGGGGGCCCTTGAGGCTAGCGCGTTTTCAGCTTGCCGGCGGTTCGAGGGCAGAGTCGATTCCTATCATGCCCTGTGGCCACCTGGCCGGGCGCGCGCCTGTTCGCCTGAGGGTGGTATCGAATGAAGGTCCCACTCGGGGTTCAAAAGTACCAAGGTTCTCGCGATGTCGAGGGCTTCGGAAGCGGAGTCGGCGAGCGTGATGTTGCCGTGATGGTGCTCCAGTTTGGCCTTGTCGAAAAGGCTGCGCGGCTCGGGCAGGGGGCCACCTAGGATGACAAACTTCTTGCCTCGTTGCAGACGCTCGAGCGCACTCTCGAGTGCAACCAAGCCCGAGGCGTCGATCACCGGAACACGACTCAAGTCGAGGACGACGACGCGCACATCCTCGTGAAGCGCGTCGAGCGCAGCCATCCCCCGTTGAGCGGCGCCGAAGAAGAGTGGCCCCGCGATCTCGTAGACAGCGACCCGTCGCGGCACACCCATGCCTTCCTGATTGAGTAGGTCGGAGGTGCCATCGAGGACGCGCCCTTGCGTGAGCTCGGCCATACGCCGCATGAACAGCAGAGCGGCCAGCAGTACGCCGAATGTGATCGCGATCACCATGTCGAACAGCACGGTGAGGCCGAAGCAGGAGACAAGTACGGCGACGTCGCTATGTGGCGCAACGCGCAGCATGTGCAGGGCGTGGCGCGCCTCGGACATGTTCCACGCCACGAGCATCAAAAGCGCCGCCAGCGAGGCCATCGGCACGTAGGCGACGAGCGGCGCGGCGACCAACACGGAGAACAGCACAAAGAATGAGTGTACGACCCCGGAAATCGGACTCTTCGCTCCCGAGCGAACGTTGGTCGCGGTGCGTGCCAGGGCGCCCGTCGCCGGGATTCCTCCGAACAGTGGAGCCAAGATGTTGCCCACGCCCAGTGCGACGAGCTCGGCGTTCGGCTCATGGCGTGTTCCGGTCATGCCGTCGGCGATGACCGCGGACAAGAGCGACTCGATCGCACCCAGTAGCGCGATTGCGAATGCGGAGGGCAGGAGCTCCCGCAGAAACTCGAGCGTCAGCGGATGTTCACCCCAGGGAAGCATCGGCACCGGCAATGCGCGGGGTATGCCGGGCACCACGATTCCGCCGACCGTGCTGTGAAAGCGGGTCCCGACCGTGGCAAGTGCCAAGTTGGGCCACAGGAGCTTTGCCAGCGCCACGAGTGCGGCGACGAGCACGATCGCGACCAGCGGCGCCGGCACGCGCTTGGTCACGCGGGGCACGCCGAGTAGCAGCGCGAGAGTTCCGAGCGTGGTCGCGAGTTCCGCAGGTTGGAAGGTTGCCCGCGCGTGCCAGAGTGCGAGTACCTTTTCCGGGAAGTGATCGGGGAGTTTGTCCGTCACGAGCCCGAGGGCGTCCTTCAGCTGCAGCACGAAGATGACGGTCGCGATGCCAGCGGTGAACCCTGTCGTCACCGGATACGGGATGAATTCGACCAGGCGCCCAAGCCCAGCCGCCCCCATAGCGACCAAAATGATTCCGGCCAACAGGCCTGCGGTGAGCAGCCCTGACAGTCCGTGTTTATTGGCAATGGGCGCGAGCAGCACGATGAACGCGGCCGTAGGTCCGGTAATTTGATATCGGGAGCCACCGAGTATCGCGACGACCGCGCCTGCCACGACGGCGGTGTAAAGGCCGTGTTGCGGCGCCACACCGACGGCGATGGCGAGCGCCATCGAAAGCGGGAGCGCGACGATGGCGACGACAATTCCAGCCAGCGCATCCGCGCGGAACGCGCGTCGGTCGTAGCCGTTGCGAAAGACTTCTCGAAGCGCGTGCGCGAGACGCGCGTGGCCGATTTCGCCTCTAAAGCTAGCCGGGAGCAGCGGAACCTTACGCCGCGAGGGCGGGGCGCGATCAGTCATTTTCGTTCGGCTGACGCGGCGGGCAAAGCCCGGCCGACTTCCGGTTGGAACTCGGAATACGTGAATGAAGTCGTGTGGGCGAGGATGCAGGCAAGTGTGAGGTGTCCTACGCAAAGCGCCGAGGTGAGAAAGGATGACACTGCGGCTTCCACAAGTGACATGACGACCGTAACAACGAATTGCAAAGAGGGGGGCGCATGGCAGATGATGCTATGCTGAGAGTTCGTAGTTCATAGACGCGCTTTCGCGCATTCGAGCGAGGGATGCAGCAAACGTCCAACCTATTGTCAGGTCGCCTTGCGTTTCAGTGCAAGCTCAAGGGTACGTCCGGTGCACCGCGCTGGGTAGCGACCGAGTCTGGTAGCGGCCGTCGGCTGGTCGTGGCGCTCGTTTCACCGGCGAAAGCGCACAGCCTAGCCGCCGCGACGGGCGTCGCGCAGCGCCATTTGGCCGGCGTGATAGAAATCATCAAAACCTTCGACCCGAGCCAGTTGCCGAAGGGCATCGTTGCTGCTCCGGGAGCGGAGCTCGCGTTGGCCGAATACGTTCCGGGCCGGACGCTCGCGGAGCTCAGCAAGGAGAAAGTCAGTCCGGTCAAGGCGGTCGCGTTCGTCTTGCGGCTCATCGAGGCCGTGCAGGCGCTGCACGAGCGCGGTGCCGTTCATGGTTGCATTTCTCCGTGGTCGGTCGTTGTCGAGCCGGAGGGGCGCGGCATTGCTCCTGTGCTGTCGCAGTTGGTGGCGCCTCCGATCGGTGCGTATTGTCCTCCGGAACGCCTGAAGGGTGGCCCGGCCGCGGCCAGCGACGACGTTTGGGCACTGCACGCGACGCTCTACACGGCCTTGACGGGTAAGCAGCCGTTCGACGCGGTGGAGCAGGATTCGCTCGTCAAGCGCATGCTGGTTGGGCGCGCGGCACCGCTCGCAGAAAGCGGGCTCAACGAGCCGGCGCTGGCGGAGATCTTGACGCGCGGGTTAGTGGGCGAGAAACGACTGCGCGTGGTGGACTTGGCGGAGCTTGCGCGCACGTTGGACGCTTGGGAGCGTTCACCCCAGACGCTTCCTGCGCGGCGGCCGCCGGCGCCGCGCCAGGCGGGGCGCAGCGTGGCCGAGTTGGTCAGTGCCGGCGGCGCGCGGCCGGAGCACTTGGTGGTCGACGCGCGGAGCCTCGCCGCGGACGATGGCCGAGAAGAAGCCGCGCCGATCGCTGCTGTTGCCGCAGCGCCACCCGCTCTAGCGCCGCCCGTCGCAGCGCCGGTCGTGACCGATACCGGGCGACAGCGGGCACTTCCCCCGCCGCTGCCGCCCGAGCTGTCGCCCGCGCCACAGGCAGCCTCGCTGTCGCAGCTTGCCTCGCAGCTGCCGCGGCAACCGACCCCGCCGCCTTTGCCCATCCAGCCCTCGATGGTTGCGCGCATCTCGAAGCGCTTGAGCTTCAACCCCTTCGAGCGAAAGCGCCGCATCTGGCCCGTCGTCGTCGTCGCCGCCGCCGCGGGCGGGATCGGCGTGTATCTCGCGGTGGCGACCACGCAAGAAGCACCGGCCGCGTCCGCGGTGCCCGCGCAGACCGCTCCGGCCCCGGCTCCCAAAGCGCGGGCACCCGAGAAAGCCAAACGCTCGGCGAGTGAAGAGCGCGAGAGTTGCGTGCGTTCTCACTTCCCAGAACGCAAGTTCGAGCCATCGGTCGACTTCGCCTTCGTCTGCGAGGACGGAGACTTTCGCGAGGTGTCGCACCGCTTGTTCAGCACCGTCAATCAGCTGCCCCTCGCCGACGCGCCCGCCGGCGGAGCGAAGCCGAGCGCTGGCGGTGACCTTGGCTGGTATGAATTGCCCGCCACTGGCATCATGCGCCGCGCGTGCTGTGCCTCGGCGCCGCCCGTGATCTTGCCGGAGACGCCGGGCTGGTGTGAGCAGCTGCAGTCCGCCGTGCGGCAAATCGCCGACGACAGCGGGCGTTCGGGGGATCTTGCTCCCAGTGCGCGCAGCTTCGACAAGGCGGTCACCTGTCTCTTCGCCAACCATATCGCGCGCCCGTATTCGTATGGCGGGTCGCCGACTCCGGGTCAGCGCGCAGCGTTTCAGCGCTTCTTGAGTCTGGCGGCGATCAGCGAAGCCAAACGTTGACCGATAGGCGAAGCCGACGCTAGAGCTTCGGCATGAGCCTCATCGTCGTGCTCGACGGACACACCGTGAACCCGGGAGACAATTCCTGGCAGGAATTGGCGCAGCTTGGTGAGCTGGTCGTCCACGAGCGCACGCCGCGCGCCTTGCTTTTGGAGCGCGCGCGGGGTGCCGCGGTCGTGCTCACGAACAAAACGGTGCTCGACGCCGACGTGCTCGCGGCGCTGCCCGGGCTACGAGGGATTTCGGTGTTGGCTACGGGCTACAACGTCGTCGACGTGCAGGCGGCCCGCGCGCTGGGCATCGCGGTCTCGAACGTCCCTTCATACAGCACTGAAAGCGTGGTCGAACACACGTTTGCGCTGCTGTTCGAGCTCTGCCGCCGCGTCGGACAGCATGATCTGCGCGTGCACGCCGGGGCGTGGGTGAAGAGCGAGGACTTCTGCTTTTGGGACGTGCCGCAGCGCCAGCTCGCCGGAAAATGCCTAGGCGTCATCGGCTATGGCAACATCGGGATCCGCGTTGCGCGCGCGGCTGCGGCGTTTGGTATGCGAGTGCTCGCCACGCCGTCGCGTCAATATGCGCCTGAAGCTCCCGTGGAAGTGTGTTCCGTCGAAGCGCTCGCGGAGCAGGCTGACGTCGTGAGTCTGCACTGTCCGTTGAATTTATCGACTCAGGAACTCGTGCGTTGGGAGTTTTTGACTCGAATGAAGCCCACTGCCTACCTTTTGAATACGGCGCGGGGCGGTCTGGTGCGCGAGGCGGACTTGGCGCGTGCTCTTCACGAAGGCGTGATTGCCGGCGCTGCGCTCGACGTGCTCTCGAGTGAGCCCCCGGCGCAGACGAACCCTCTGCTCTCTGCGCCCGGCTGCATCATCACTCCCCACCTTGCATGGACCAGCATCGAGGCGCGGCGTCGAGTGGTTCAGGTCAGCGTCGAGAACGTGCGCGGCTTTCTGAATGGCAGCCCCGTGAACGTGGTGAGCTAGCACGAAAGGGTGCGCACAGGCCCGGCTACGTTCGAGCCGACAGCGTCGCGACCAGTGCTTGCAAGACTCCGAGGGCGGTGCTGATCTTTTGGAGAAACGACGCCGAATGCGGGATCAGAGTAAAACGTTCGTGGGCTGACCAAAGGCTCCGCAGCCGATGATCGATGGCGGCCGCTTGTTCCAGACTTTCGTTTCGGACGGGATTGCCGCCCTCGATCGAAATGCCGCTGACCGCCGCTGACTCGAAGAACACGACCGCATCGTAGCGCTCGAGTTCGGCCTGTTGCGTCGTTCCCATACTCGAGAAGAAGCCCTCGGCTCCGTCGGGCCAATAGGCGGCGCCGTCCACGGTTCCCCGATCGCAGAGCAAGATGCGATCGGCGAAGCGTGCAGACTGCACGTCCTCCAAGTTGCGCTGCACATGGTAGATAGCGGACTGCACCGAGCGGCGCGCGATTTGCTCAGCTGGGCGAGGAAAGCCGCCCGCGAACAGGATGGTCGCCGCCTCCGGCACGATGGCTACGCGCTCGCCGAGTTCGCGACGGAACAAGTCGGCGGCGGTCGTCTTGCCGCCGCCGGGGCCGCCAGTGAGCACGATGCGGCAGCGGTGGTGGTGGTTCTGATGTTGCATGAAAGCGCAGACTCTAGCGGGCGATCCACCACCTCACAATCGTTACTTCGCGCCCTGCCTAGCCCTGGCTCAAAAGCGCAGCACGACGTGAGTGACTCCGCCGTCTCGCTCCGCCTCGTAGTGAAGAGAGCTTGCCTGAAAGACGCCCAACATTGCCTTGTTCGAGGAGAGCACATCCGCCGTGAATCCGAGCAGCCCTCGGCTTCGCGCGGCAGCAGCAAGGCGAGCGAGCAGGGCGGTGCCGAGGCCCTGACCCTGCCAGGGGTCGTCGACCACGAAGGCCACGTCCGCGAGGCGAGTGGCAGGATCGACATCGAAGCGCCCCATGGCCACCAACGTTCCGGTTTCGTCGCCAGCGGGCGCGGCCACGAGCGCCACTGCGTTTTCGTAGTCCGGGTCGACCAGGGTGGACATTTCTTCGTGCGGGTGGGTCTGCTTGTAGTGAAGAAACCGCTGATAGATGCTGTCGCTCGAGAGCCGATAGAAAAGCTCTTGGAGCGGGCGTTCGTCAGTGCTGCGCACGGGGCGGATGATCGCGCGGCGCGCGTCCTTCAGCGTCGTAGGTAGCGCTTCATCACCGGGATAGGGGCCCCGCGGCACCAGCTGATCGGGGAATACGTAGTGCCGATCTTTGGCCGCGCTCAGGAGCTCGCCGCGAAAATCCGGGTGGGCAATGGCAATCAAGGCCAAGGCGCGCTCGCGCACGCTCTTGCCCCATAGATCGGCTGCGCCATATTCGGTGACGACGTAGTGCACATCGCCGCGACTCGTGACCACACCCGCGCCCGCGTCCAGCGTTGCGCAGATGCGACTGGTTTGCCCGCGCTCCGCCCGCGATGGCAGCGCGATGATGGGCCTGCCGCCGCGGCTCTTGGCCGCGCCGCGGATAAAGTCGACTTGCCCGCCGATGCCGGAGAAGAACTTGCCGCGCAGGGTGTCCGCCGCAACCTGACCGGTCAGGTCGACCGCCAGCGCGGAGTTGATGCAGACCATGCGCTCATTGCGAGCAACGATTGCCGGATCGTTGGTAAAGTCACTGGGCCGCATTTCGATCAACGGATTGTCGTCGACCCAAGAATAGAGCTTCTTGGTCCCCATGATGAACGAGGTCACGATCTTCCCGGGCAACAGCGTTTTCTTACGCCCGGTGATCACCCCGCCCTCGACGAGGTCGATGATCGTGTCAGATAGCATCTCGGTGTGGACGCCGAGGTCGTGGTGATTGGCGAGCGCCTTCATCACGGCGTGAGGGATCTTGCCGATGCCCGTTTGTAACGTCGCGCCGTTCGGGACCAGGGCCGCGACGTGCCTGCCAATTTCGAGCACGACGTCGTCGAGCGGTTCGGTCTTGAGTTCGAGCAGGGGCGTGTCGACCTCCACCATGCAATGGATTCGCGAAGTGTGAACGAAGGAGTCCCCTAGCGTTCGGGGCATGTTGGGGTTGACCTCCGCGATCACGAGCTCGGCGGAGTCGACGGCCGAGCGCACGACGTCGACCGACACCCCAAGGCTACAGTAGCCGTGCGCGTCGGGCGGACTCACTTGCAGCAGTAAGGCGTCGATTCGCACCCGCCGTGAGCGGATGAGCTCGGGGATCTCCGAGAGAAAGACGGGCATGAAGTCGGCGCGCCCTTCTTGAATCGCCTGGCGCGTGTTCGGCCCGATGAAGAAGGCCGTATGTCGAAATCGCTCCTTATATTCGGCTGCGACATACGGGGCCGGTCCCAAGGTCAAGATATGGACAATCTCGTTGTCCGCGAGGTGGTCCCCATGTTCGACGAGGGCGCGCACCAGCGTCATCGGTTCGGCTGCGCCAGAACCAATCAAGATGCGCCGCCCGGGCTGCAGCCGGCGGATAGCTCCCGCGGGGGAGGTGAGTTTATTTAGATGACGGTCTTGCCAAGGTGCGGCGGGAGGGAACGATGCGGACATTGTGGCGTGAGCCTATCAGCAAGAGCCGCGCCAGCGCGTCGCGCAACGGGGTCGGTGCTTCGCGCCAGCTCCGATTTATGCGCCAGTATTGCGCGCCGCCGGCACGAGGCCGACGGCACTGGCCACCACTGTCGCGGCGCCGCGACGCATGATGTTCGTCCGTTCAAATCGGCGGCGCAGCTTTTGCGGCACTTCGCGCTCCGCTGCAAGGCGCCCCTGTCGTTCGGGCTCCCGATTGTTGGAAACGCCGCATTTGTCTGCCCCGGCATGGGGCGTGCAGGCCGGCGGGATATCCATGGCATCCGAGTCTGGCAGAGCGAGGGAAGTCGCCACGATCGACGGCAACCAGGCCGTCGCCGATGTCGCTTATCGCCTCAACGAAGTCATCGCGATCTACCCCATTACTCCCGCGTCAGCCATGGGAGAGCTCGCCGACGAGTGGGCCGCCCATGGGCGCAAGAACGCGTGGGGGGACATACCAACCATCACGGAGATGCAGTCCGAGGCCGGCGCCGCGGGGGCCGTGCACGGCGCGTTGCTCGGTGGGGCGCTCGCGACGACCTTCACGGCGTCGCAAGGCTTGCTGTTGATGATCCCGAACTTCTACAAGATCGCAGGTGAACTGTTGCCCTGCGTCGTGCACGTGGCAGCGCGCACGATTGCGACGCACGCGCTCAGCATCTTCGGCGATCATTCGGACGTGATGTCTTGCCGCGCGACCGGTTTCGCGATGCTGGCGTCCGCGTCGCCGCAGGAAGCTCACGATCTAGCGCTGGTCGCCGAGGCCGCTACGCTCGCGTCGCGCGTGCCGTTTCTGCACTTTTTCGACGGCTTTCGCACGTCCCACGAGCTTACGCGCGTAGAGCTCCTGAATGACGAGGACCTGCACTCGCTGGTCGACGATCGCTACGTGCTCGAACACCGCCGTCGCGCCTTGACGCCCGATCGCCCCTCGCTCAGAGGCACCGCCCAAAATCCAGATACTTATTTTCAGGCCCGAGAAGCCATCAACCCCTTTTACGCCGCTTGCCCGGAAATCGTGGAGCGAGTGCTGGAGGATTTTCAGGCGCTGACGGGGCGAAGCTACAAGCTCTTCGAGTACAGCGGACACCCCGAAGCGACCGAGGTCGTCGTCGCGATGGGCTCCGCGGCGTTGCTCGTGCGCGACGTGGTCCAGAAGCGCGTCGAGCGCGGTGAGCGGGTTGGCGCGCTCCTCGTGCGACTCTATCGACCGTTCTCGACGCGCCATCTGCTCGACGCCCTGCCGCGCACTGTCGAGCGCATCGCCGTCCTCGACCGCACCAAAGAGCCAGGCTCGGTTGGCGAGCCGCTATTCTTGGACATCGTTGCGGCGCTCGCGGAGGGCTTTCGCGGCGAGCGGCCCCCGCTGGTTACCAGCGGCCGCTACGGGCTGTCGTCGAAGGAATTCACCCCCGAACTCGTGGGCAGCGTGCTCGACAACTTGCAGGCGCCCCAGCCGCGTCGCCGCTATTCAGTCGGCATCGTCGACGACGTGACCCACGAAGCGCTGCCGCTACCGGCCACCGTCGCGCGTGGCGACGATGGCGTGTTCGAAGCGCTGTTCTTCGGGCTGGGCTCCGACGGTACGGTGGGCGCCAACAAGAACACCATCAAGATCGTGGCGGACGAGAGTCCACTCCACGTGCAGGGCTACTTCGTCTACGATTCGAAGAAGTCCGGCGCGGTGACGGTTTCGCACCTGCGCTTCTCGGAGCGCGCGCTGGTCGCGCCCTACTTGATTCGCGAGGCGGACTTCGTGGGCTGCCACCAGTTCGACTTTCTGGAGCGCTTGGACGTCGTAGAGCGGGCCAGAAAAGGTGGCACCCTGCTGATCAATAGTCCATTTTCGGCCGCCGAGCTCTGGCAACGCGTGCCGCGTGAGGTGCTCGAAGCGGTTCGTGAAAAGGAACTGAAGGTGTTCGTTGTCGACGCCTATGGCATCGCCAAGACCGCCGGGCTCGGGCAGCGCATCAATACGGTGATGCAGCTCGGGTTCTTCGCAAAAAGCTCACTGATTGCCTTCGAGCGCGCCTTCGAGGCCATGAAAGTTGCCATTGAAAAGACCTACGGCAAGAAGGGTGGAGAGCTCGTGCGTCGCAACCTCGCGGTGCTCGAGGCCACGCTCTCGCGCATCGAAGAAGTGCCGCTCCCGAGCAGCTCGGAATCCGAGAAGCGACGCGCGCCGCCGGTGCCGCGCGCCGCACCCGATTTCGTGCAGCGCGTGACCGCGGCGATCGTTCTGGGTCGGGGTGACGCGTTGCCAGTGAGCGCGTTCCCCGTGGACGGCGTGTGGCCGACCGCCACCTCGCGCTGGGAAAAGCGCAACATCGCCAGCGAGGTTCCGGTTTGGGACAGTTCGATTTGCATTCAGTGCAACAAGTGCGCCTTGGTGTGCCCGCACGCCGCCATTCGCGCCAAGGTCTACGACCCCGCGGCGCTCGCCAGTGCGCCGCCCACATTTCGTTCCACACCCTGGAAGGGTGGCGACTTCGCTGGCGACGCCTACACTATCCAAGTTGCGCCCGAGGATTGCACGGGCTGTCGTCTCTGCGTCGAGGTCTGCCCCGCGAAAGACAAGGCGAATCCGCGCCACAAAGCGCTCGAAATGGCGCCTCAGCGAGCGCTGCGCGAGTCCGAAGCCGCAAACTTCGAGTACTTCCTGAGCCTTCCTGACCCACCTCGCAAGCGCGTGCACCTCGACGTGAAGGGCTCGCAGTTGCTGGAGCCGCTATTCGAGTTCTCCGGAGCGTGCCCGGGCTGCGGCGAGACACCGTACATCAAACTTCTCACACAGTTGTTCGGCGACCGCTTGTTGATTGCCAATGCCACCGGTTGCTCCTCGATTTACGGCGGGAATCTGCCGACCACGCCGTACACCACCAACGCCGCCGGGCGCGGTCCGGCTTGGGCGAACTCGCTCTTCGAAGACAACGCCGAGTTCGGCTTTGGGTTGCGCTTGTCCGTCGACACGCTCGAGGCGCAGGCACGTCGCCTGCTGGTGTCGCTGGCTTCCGCGGTCGACTCCGAGCTCGTGAACGCGCTGCTCTCCGCGCCGCAGACCGGCGAAGCCGAGCTCGAGGAGCAACGGGCGCGCGTCGAGCGCCTGCGCGCCGCGCTGGCGCCTCTCGATGCACCCGACGCCACTCGCCTCGCCGAAATAGCGGACTATCTCGTCAAAAAGAGCGTGTGGCTCGTGGGCGGCGACGGCTGGGCCTACGACATTGGCTTCGGCGGCCTCGACCATGTCTTGGCGTCCAATCGCAAGATCAACGTGCTCGTGCTCGATACCGAGGTCTACTCGAACACCGGTGGTCAGCAGTCCAAAGCCACGCCGCTTGGCGCGGTAGCCAAATTTGCAACGGCCGGGAAGGCCATCCCCAAGAAGGATCTAGGACTTCTTGCGATGAGCTACGGGCACGTCTACGTCGCGTCGATCGCCTTCGGGGCGAAGGACGCGCAGACCGTGCGAGCGCTCGCCGAGGCGGATGCCCATCCCGGCCCCTCTCTCATCATCGCGTATAGCCACTGCATCGCCCACGGTTACGACCTCTCGCAGGGCGCCCATCAACAAAAGTTGGCGGTCGACTCGGGAGTATGGCCGCTCTATCGCTACGACCCCGCTCGCACCGAGCACGGTGAGCCTCCGCTCGTACTCGACTCGACGGCCAAGGGCGCCCGCGTTCGCGAATACATGGGCAACGAAGCCCGCTTTCGAATGCTCGAAAAATCCGACAAAGCCCGCTACGAAGCGCTGATTTTGGCCGCGGAGAGCATGTCGGCGCGCCGCTCGCGCGTGTACGCAGGTCTCGCGCAGATCAATCCCTCCGCAGCAGCCGCGGCTGCGCCGGTGGTGGCTCCGCGTGAGGCTAGTACGAACAATTCCGGGCGTAACGGAGGAGGCGTCGCATCATGAATCTGACCACGCGCTATCTGGGCTTCGACCTCGCACATCCGTTCATGCTCGGCGCCTCGCCATTGGTCGATGATCTCGACAAGGTGAAGCGCGCCGAGGACGCGGGTGTCTCCGCGATCGTGATGCACTCGCTGTTCGAGGAGCAGATCACGCTCGACAGTGCGTTTCGACAGCACGTCGTCGAACGCCACGAAGAGTCGCATTCGGAGGCGCTCTACTACCTGCCCGATCTCGGTGAGTTCACGCTGACGCCGGACGAATACCTGGACCAGCTTCGGCGCATCAAGGAGTGTGTGTCGGTGCCGGTCATCGCGTCGTTGAACGGCGTGACGAACCAGGGCTGGCTCGAATACGTCTCGCTCTGCGATCAGGCAGGCGCCGACGCCGTGGAGCTCAACGTGTATCAGTTGTCCACGAACCCGCTCGAGACCGCCGAGCAGGTGGAACAACGGTCCATCGACATGCTGCTGACGGTGAAGAGTCGTACGCGGTTGCCGGTGGCGCTCAAGCTTTCTCCCTTCTACACCTCGCTCGCGCACTTCGCGCGGCGCCTCGACGATGCCGGCGCCGACGCCTTGGTGTTGTTCAACCGCTTCTATCAGTCTGACATCGACGTCGAGGCTCTGGATGTGCGAGCTCGCCTCGAGCTTTCGACGTCCTCGGAGCTACTCTTGCGCCTGCGCTGGCTCGCGATCCTCTCGCCGCTGTTGCGTTGTTCGCTCGCCGTGAGCGGTGGCGTGCACACCGGCATCGACGGGGTCAAAGCCCTGATGGCAGGCGCTCACGCGGTGCAAGTCGTGTCCGAGGTGCTCAAGCACGGCCCAGGCCGCTTTGCCGATCTGCGGCGAGAGCTCGCCGAGTGGCTCGAGGCGCACGAGTACCACTCTCTGACGCAGCTCCAAGGCAGCATGAACCTCGACCGCTGCCCGGACGCTGGGGCTTACGAACGGGCGAACTACATGCACGTGCTCCACTCGTTCGGAAAGACCCTCGGCGCCTAGGTTCCCAGCCGGAGGGCAACGGGACTAACCTAGGGCGGTGCCCGGGTCCCTAGCGTCCGATCTGAGCCGTGACCTCGCAGCGGACGAGTTCGCGGACCGCCTGAAGCGACCGGGATTTCCGGGCGCCGAGTCGCGCTACGCGCTGCTGCGCTTCGTCTTGCTGCGTGGGCTCGGCCTCGTCTATTGGGTCGCGTTCCTGATCGTGGTCTTTCAGTTCCGCGCGCTGTGCGGGCAGGATGGGCTGCTGCCGGCCACGGATTTTTTGTCTCGCGTGGCGGCGCATCTTCACTCCCGCGCGTCCGGCTTCTGGGCGCTGCCGAGCCTGTTCTGGTTGGGCAGTTCCGACTGGGTATTGTTGGCCGCTGGCTGGCTCGGGCTGTTGCTCTCCGCTGCGCTGCTCGCGGGCTACGCGAACGCGATTTCGATGTTCGTGCTGTGGGCGCTCTACTTGTCGTTCGTGCAAGTCGGGCAGGTATTTTACGGATATGGCTGGGAATCACTGCTCTGCGAGGCCGGATTCCTCGGGATCTTCCTGGCCGCGCCGCTCGACCCGCGCCCATTTCCGGCGCGCTCGGCGGCGCCGGAGATGGTGGTGGTGCTGTTTCGTTGGTTGACCTTTCGCGTGATGTTCGGCGCGGGGCTGATCAAGATTCGCGGGGACCCGTGCTGGCGGGATCTCTCGTGCCTCAACTATCACTACGAGACGCAGCCAAACCCGAGCCCCCTCTCGTACTACTTTCATCGTTTGCCCCCGCTCATGCACAAGGGGGGCGTGCTCTTCAATCACTTCGTGGAGTTGCTGGCGCCGTTCGGCGTATTCGGCCCGCGTCGGGTTCGTCTGGCGTCTGGCGCGTCGATCGTCGCTTTTCAAGTCATCTTGATTCTCAGCGGGAACCTGTCGTTCTTGAACTGGCTCACGCTGGTGGTGGCCTTGTCATGCTTCGACGACGGCGTAGTGTCCCGACTGTTTTCGCGGAGTACGCGCGCGCGCGTTGCAGCATTGGAGCGCGCCGCGCTCCCAAGTGCAGCGCGGCGTGGCGTGCTCGCCCTGCTCGGCATCGTCACCGGTCTCATGAGCATCAATCCGCTCGTGAACCTGCTGTCGCCCAGGCAGACCATGAACGCGTCTTACGATCCCTTTCGCCTGGTCAACACCTACGGGGCTTTCGGCAGCGTCGGCCGCGAGCGCCTGGAGGTGGCGATCGAGGGCACGACGGACCAGGAGCCCTCGCCGACCTCTCGCTGGCTGGCCTACGAGCTCCCGTGCTACCCGGGGGACCCGCTGAGACGCCCGTGCTTGATCACGCCGTACCACTATCGGCTCGACTGGCAGATGTGGTTCGTCCCCCTCGGCGACCTCCAGCCGGACCCATGGCTGGTTCACCTCGTCGCGAAGTTGCTCGCGTCTGACCGCTTGGTGCTGGGGCTGTTTCGGTCCAATCCATTCCCGATTGGTCCGCCCCGGTTCGTGCGGGTAGCGCTTTACCGCTACCGCTTCACCCGCGCGGGTGAGCCTGGCTGGTGGCATCGCGAGTACCTGATGGACGTGATTCGACCAATTTCCCTACGAGATCCCGAGCTTCAGAACTACCTGTCGCGCGCTGGGCTGCGCTGACAGGGCTGTGGGCGGGCGCACCTTTTGCCACCTCGGCCTATATTGGCGCGCGGCCGCGGCGACTTCGCAGAACTACAGTAAGACGGCCGAATTGCTGGCACGTCGTGACGAGGCGGGTGAGCCGCGATATATCTGGTTACCGACAGTGGGCGAACGATCCGGGCAGTTCTCGCACCCCATTCCCCCATCCGCGGATGTTCCGCAGGTGGGTGAGCTCGTTGCGGGCAAGTATCGCATCGAGGGGTCACTCGGTGCCGGCGGGATGGGCGTCGTGCTCGCTGCGCGGCACGAAGCCATTGGTCAGCTCGTTGCGATCAAGTTCCTCGTCGTCAACGACGAAGAGTATCGACGCGAGGCGAGCGCGCGCCTGCTGCGCGAAGCGCGCGCGGCCGCACAGTTGCGCGGTGAGCACGTCGTTCGCGTCTATGACGTGGGTGAGCTCGAGTCGGGCACGCCTTTCATCGTGATGGAGCGACTCGAGGGCTGCGATCTTGCGGACATCGCGCGGGACGTGGGTCCCATGCCGATCCCGATTGCCGTGGCGCTGGTGGTGCAGGCTGCGCGGGCCGTCTCGGAGGCCCACGCTGCGGGTATCGTTCACCGCGATCTCAAGCCCTCCAATTTGTTCGTCGTCAGACAGCCGGGCGGTAAGGCGTTGCTCAAAGTGGTCGACTTCGGAATCTCGAAGTCGCTGCGGCTCGATCAGCCCGAGACGCAGACGTTGACCGGAGCGCGCATCGCACTCGGCTCGCCGCACTACATGTCGCCCGAACAAGTGCGGGACGCGCGCGGCGTGGACGCGCGCACCGATATTTGGGCGCTGGGCGTGATCTTGTACGAGCTCATCGCTGGGCGTCCCGCCTTCCAGGCGGATACCTATCCGGGCATCTTCGCGGCGATCGCGGCGGACGTGCCGCCTTCGCTGTCGTCCTTGCGGCCCGAGGTCGCGACTGGACTCGAGCGCATCATCGAGCGCTGCCTCGAGCGCAACCTGCCGCTGCGCTTCCAGCGCGCTTCTGAGCTCGCGCGTGAACTCGAACCCTATGCCGCCCGAGAGCTCGACTACGATGAGATCTCGGGGCGCGGGCAGGTGCTCGCGCCGGCGGATGTCCTGGTGACGGGCGCGCGCCCATCGCTGCCGCGCGATGCGCGCCCTGCGTATGAGCAGCCGACGAGTCTGAACGCCCCGCGGGCGAACGCAGCAACGCCACCGCCGCACGAAGAAACTCCGCGCGTCGCGAGCTCCGACAAGCGCGCCAGCGACAACACCCACACACAGTTGTCACGTGACATCGATCCGGTCGTGCATTCCCAAGATGCAGGGGCGTTGCAGTCCACGTCACAGCGCGGCTCCTCGAAGCGCACGCAACGCTCGCCGTCGGAGATCCCCGGAGCCTCCGCGACCGGACTCGGCCGTCGCCTCGCGGTGGCGCTGCTAGTGCTATCTGGCTTCGCCGGGTTGATCGTACTGCTCACCCGCCGCCCGCCGGCTTCAACGGTGAGTTCCGCGTCGACGCCGACGACGCTCAGTATCGAGACCGAACCGGCCGGCGCCCGCGTGACCGAGGGCGGGAAAGACTACGGCGTGACCCCACTCCGCCTCGTGCTTCCGCGCAGCGCTGCGTCGGCTCCGGCGCGTGCGTTCATGCTCACGCTCCCTGGCTATCGGCCTCACGTGGTCGAGCCCACCGCTGGTGGCGAGTCGACGACGGTACGGGTCGAACTCGTCCGAGAAACGCCGAGCGCGCGTGCGGCGCTGGAAGGGCCCGCAAATGCCTCGGCAAGCCCCAGCGCCAGCGTCGTCGCTCCCCCCGCGAGCGTGGCGGCGCCGTCGGCTACGCACGCAA
>JAEUAF010000427.1 GCA_019695485.1 Sorangium sp. | reverse complement strand
CTGAAAGGCATGATGGGGCTCGGCGAACCCGACGCCGGCAAAGTTCAGGAGGCGCTCACCAATTTCCGACGCTTCGCACAAGTCTTGAACAAGCGTCTTGAGGGTAAGAACTACGTAGTCGGCAACGCACTCACGCTCGCCGATCTCACACTCGCGTCCTCCCTCATGTACGCACAACAGACCGAAGCTCCACTGTCCGAGTTCCCCAACGTGCAGGCCTGGTTCTCGCGCATGACCGCGCTGCCGGGCTGGAAGAAGAGCGCCTAAGAACCGCGTCTAGGTGCCCACCCCGCGTCATGCTCGACGGCTTCGCCGCCTGCGCGTGACGCCGCCCCTCCCAAGTGTCGCGCCGAACGCGCGCCACGGGAGGGGCCGATCAGGGGCGCCGCGCACGCCAGTGCGGACTCAGCCGTTGCCCGAGAACACCAGCAAGTTCAGCATCTTTTCGGTGGCAACGATGGCGGCGGCGAGCTGATCGGAATCGACACCTAGCGTCGAAAAAGCGCGCCCTTCCTCGGTAAGCCAACTGATGCGCGCTTCGACCAACGCCTCCGTACGACCGCTCGGCGGAATGCGCACGCGATAGTCCACGAGCCTCGGCAGCGCGAAGCCGGCTTCCGAGGCGATCGTGGCGAGCGCATTCATGACTGCGTCGTAACCACCCGCGCCAGTCGCCTCAGCCGAATGACGCTGCCCGCCGTCCGCCAGCGTGACCTTGGCACGCACCGGAGCCTGTTTGCTGAGCGAGACCTCATAGTCCTCGATGCGATAGCGAATCACCTCGGGGCGCTTCAGCAGGTCTGCAACGATGAAGGGCAAGTCCTCAGGGACGACCGTGTGCTTCTTGTCGCCGAGCTCAGTGATGCGCTTGACGAGCAGTTGCCGCTCTTCGCTCGTCACTTGCAGGCTGAGCCGGGCAAGGTTCTGGTCCACCGAAGCTTTCCCTGACAGCTTACCGAGCGCATAGTCGTGGCGGCGATTGAAACGCGCCGGGTGCAGTCGACTCACGTAGAGCTTGCCCTTGGCGTCACCGTCAGCATGGATCCCCGCCGTCTGCGTGAAGACGTCGCTGCCCGTGACCGGTGTGTTCGGCGCAATGTCCTTGCCGCTGCAGGTTTCGGCGAATTGCGACGCCTCGAGCAGCTGAGTCTCGTCGATGCGCGTCTTTCTGCGGCTAAAATCGTGGATGGCGACGACGGTCTGCGACAGCGGCGCATTACCCGCGCGCTCGCCGAGCCCGTTCAAACTGGTATGCACGCCACGCGCCCCCGCGCGAATCGCCGCCAAACAGTTGGCCGTGGCCAAGCCGTAGTCGTTGTGCGCGTGAAACTCGAAGGTCTGCTGTGGGAAGGTCTGCACCATCTTCCCCACGAATGCGAAGGCCTCGTCGGGAGACAAGATGCCGAGCGTGTCCGGTAGATAGATGCGATGCACGTCGAGCCCGCCGAGCATCACCACCAGGTCCGACACATAGTCCCACGACTGCTGAACGCCGTTCGACCAGTCTTCGAGGTACACGTTGACGTCGAGGCCGCGCGTACGCGCCTGCTCGATGGTTTCCGCTGCGCGCGCGCGATGCTGCTCCGGCGTCTGACGCAGTTGCTGGCGACAGTGAAGTTCCGAGCCCTTGACCAGCAGATTCAGAGTGTGGCCCCCGACGCCGTGGATCCACTCCGGTGAGCGTTCACCATCGCAGAAACCCAGCACCTCGACCGCGTCGCGAAAACCCGCGCCTTCGGCCCACTGCATGATCTGCGCCGCTGCGCGCCGCTCGCCCTCGGAGACACCCGTCGAAGCGATTTCGATGCGGTCGACACGCACGGCCTCGAGTAAAATTCGAGCAAGCTGCAGCTTCTCGGCCGGCGAATAGGCGACGTTCGGCGTCTGCTCGCCGTCGCGCAACGTGGTGTCCATTACCTGAACGAAAGTCTCGTGCGCGTCAGTCATGGGAAGCTCGCTGAGCGTTCGGCCCGCTCAGCTCCACACGCTAGTCTGGGGCGCCCTGCCAGGCAAACCGCGAGAGACACCGCCGATGGCCTGAACAGCATGAGGCTCGAGCGATTTCCCTCGCGCGCCCGCCGAAAACGCTCCAAACCTTGGGGCATGCCTTTCTCTGACAGCGAGCGCCTCCTCCGTCTGGAGACCAAGGTCGCCTACCAAGACAAGCTCATCCTGGAGTTGAACGAGGTGGTCGTCGACCTCAATCGCAACGTCAGCGATCTAAGCAAGCGCCTCGTCAGCGTCGAACGCTTGCTGCGCTCTGAGTTCGAACGCCGAGACATGCCCAACGACCCGCCCCCGCACTACTAGCTCTCTCTCCTGCCCGTGCTCGCCCCCGCTCACGAGCTGCACGACAACATGGAGCAACCGGCGCGTTGGCGTGCCCAATCCGGTCGCTTTTCGGCGAAGCGTTCGCGCCCGGGCTGTTCATCGTACGGCCTGCGAAGCACGTCGAGTAGCTCGCCTACGGCGTTGGCATCGCCCTGCTCGGTCGCATCGATGGCAAGCTGCGCCAGGTAGTTTCGTAGGATGTAGCGCGGGTTCACAGCGTCCATCCGCGCCTTGCGCAGAGCGTCGCTCAAACCTTGGGCCGCCGCGCGCTCTCGGTAGCGCTCGAGCCAGCTCCGCGTGGCAGCGCGCACGCGTTACGCCGCTTCGGGGTCGTAGTACGCCGCCTGCAGCGGGGCGAGGAGGGTAGCGCTGTCGAGTTCAGGCAGCCGTGCGAGGGGCACGTTGGCGAGGTTCCGAAAGAACAGTGTGAAGTCTGTCTCAACGGCCGAGAGCAGCGTGAACAAGGCGTCGATGAACGCGGCATCGCTCGCCGGATCGTCGGCGCTTTCGGGCCCCTCCGCACGAAACGGCGCGAGGCCGAGCTTTGCGGCCAGAACGCGACGTTGCTCGCTCTCGAAGGTGTCAGTGTAAAGCTCGAGTGCGCGTTCGATAGGCTCGACCGAACCCAGCAGCGGAGCGAGCGCTTCGCCCAATTTGAAGAGATTCCAGCGCGCGACCCGAGGCTGGTTCGCGAAGCGATAGCGGCGCTGCCCCGCGTCGGTCGTGTTCGGCGTGAAGTCCGGATCGAAATGGTCGAGCATGCCGAACGGCCCGTAGTCGAGCGTCAAACCCAACACGGACATGTTGTCGGTGTTCATCACGCCGTGCACGAAGCCGACACGCATCCACTCGGCCATCAAGGTCGCGGTGCGCCGCGCGACCTCCGCGAGCCAGGCAGCGTAGGCGTCCGGGCCGCTCGTGCCGAGGTCCGCAAAGTGAGTCCGCAAGGTGTAGTCGAGCAGCGTTCGCAGCAATGCGACGTCCTTGCGGCTCGCAGGCAATTCGAAATTCCCGAAGCGCAAGAACGACGGCGCAACGCGGCAGACGATGGCCCCCGGCTCTGCCTTGGCGCGCCCGTCATAGAACATATCGCGCATCACGGAGTCGCCTGTCGACACCAGGCTGAGCGCGCGGGTCGTCGGGATCCCGAGGTGGTGCATCGCCTCGCTGCATACGAATTCGCGCACCGAGGAGCGCAGCACCGCGCGCCCGTCGGCGCTGCGTGAATATGGCGTGCGCCCGGCGCCTTTGAGCTGCAGTTCCAGGCGAACGCCGCCGGGCCCCAGCACTTCCCCAAGCGTGATGGCTCGGCCGTCCCCGAGCTGACCGGCCCAATTTCCGAATTGGTGGCCGCCGTAGGCTGCTGCAAATGGATCCATCCCCGGTAACAGCTCGTTGCCGGCGAAGATCCGAGCGAACGCCTCTGACGCGCAGTCTTCGGGTGACAGTCCGAGCGCGCTGGCGACCTCGCGGGACAGCGCAACGAGCCGCGGGGCGCGCACCGGTTCGGCCACTACTCGCGAAAAAGCGGCGTGTTCCACCTGTCTGGACGCGCGCCCGCCGCCGACGTCAGCCGGCAACTCGCGGACGAAGCTGTTGTCGAAGCGAAGCCCTGAAAAGCTAGCCGGACCGGCGCCTTCGGGCGGCGTCAAGAGCAAGCTCCAGAGTCGGCGGACGACGATACAGAGGACATGCTCTGCCAGCTAGCACGACTGAGCGGGTTGAGCTCGACGCGAGCACACCGGCGATGCTAGCTGAGAAGCCGTGTCCCGCATCGCTGAGTTCGGCAAGCCGCTCGTCGAGCACATCTTCGTCGCTGATCCGTCCGCTCATGCCTTCGAGGGGCGCCTCTACGTATATTGCTCTCACGACATCGACGCTGGGATCCCCGAGTCCGACGATGGCGCGCATTTCGAAATGCAGGACTACCACGTGCTCTCACTCGGGGGGCCGGGCGCGGAAGTCACCGACCATGGAGCCGTGCTTCACCTGCGCGACGTGCCTTGGGCCGCGCGACAGATGTGGGCGCCCGACGCGCTCTATCGCAACGGGATCTACTATCTGCTGTTCCCCGCCAAAGACCGCGAAGGCGTGTTCCGCATCGGCGTCGCGGAAAGCAAGAACCCGGCTGGCCCCTTTCAGGCGCGTCCCGAGCCGCTCGCAGGGAGCTTCAGCATCGACCCGTGCTGCTTTCTCGATGACGATGGCCAAGCGTACCTCTACTTCGGCGGGCTCTGGGGAGGGCAGCTCGAGCGCTGGCAAAGCGGTGTTTACAATCCCGCGCCCAAAGCTCTTGCCAAGGACGCACCCGCGCTCGGCCCGCGCGTAGCCCGACTCAACGCGGATCTGTCCGGGTTCGAGGGCGGCGTTCGCGAGATTTGCATTCTCGACGAGGACGGCGTTCCACTCCGCGCAGGGGACACCGAGCGCCGCTACTTCGAAGGGCCCTGGCTCCACAAATATCAGGGCACCTACTACCTCTCGTATTCCACGGGCGACACGCACTTCCTGGTCTACGCGACGAGCGACAACCCGTACGGACCGTTCACGTATCGAGGCCGCCTGCTGGAGCCAGTGCGCGGCTGGACCACGCACCATTCCATCGTGGAATTTGGCGGGAGCTGGTACCTCTTCTACCACGACAGCAACTTGTCGGGCGGCGTCACCCACCTCCGCAGCGTCAAGCTAGCGCCGCTCCGCTACGCAGCGGACGGCAGCATCCCTACGATTTACCCTGGCACATGACCGTGCGCGAGCGGCTCTCCAAACCCAAGCGTCGGCCGCGACTTCACATTCGACGCTTGCTTCGGCTCGCGACGGCCGGCGCGGCCGTGACTCTCCTCTTTGCAACACACGCGCGCGCAGAGCAATCCGACCCCAAACCTGACCGCGAGGTCGAAACCACCACGACTCCCGCTCCACCGCTCCGAACCGCGCCGCGCGCAGCAACCCGCGCATCTGAAACACGCTGGTACGGCTGGCAAACGTTGATCGCGGACGGTGGGGCGCTCGGCTTTGCCGTGGCAGCGGGGTCCGTGAACCAGCGCGCCAATTCGCCGTCGACCGGCCTAGCCTACGCGTCACTCGGCATATACTTGCTGGGAGGCCCCGTGATTCACTTGGGCCATCAAAGTCCCGGTCGCGCCGCCGCCAGTTTGGGGATGCGCGCTGGCATGCCTGTACTGTTCGGATTGATTGGTGCAGGCGCCGAGCACTGTAGCGGGGGCGATTGGTGCGGCCTTTCCGGAGCCGCGATCGGCGGGAGTCTGGGCATCATCGCAGCCATTAGCTTAGATGCCGCCCTGCTCGCGCGCGAACCGGTCGAGAGCCATCCGACAGCGTTGTCCAACCTGCGTATCAGCGTGGGCAGCGACCGCATTTTCGCCAGCGGCACATTCTGAACTGAACCGATCCGTGCGCGACTTGGGGCGGCGGCCCTGCTCCCCGCTGCTACTCCCCACGCTGCGCGAGCGCGAAGTGCCAGCCGAGGTTGCGTGAGAGCTCCCGCAACATCAAGTGCCCGCGCACGCTGCCACCCGTCTCGTTCACGCGCGGGCTCGACACCGCAATGCCCGCAACGCCGGGCGCCACGGCGACAATCACACCGCTCACGCCGCTCTTTGCCGGCATCCCCGTGGCAGCCAAGTAATTACCGGATTCGTCGTACATACCGCAGGTGGCCATCAGCGAGACGACGATGGCGACCGTCGACTTCGAGAGCAGCCGCGTACCGCGTCCCGGCAAAACGCCGCCATTGGCCAGGATCGCCGGCAGATAGGCTGCTTCTGCGACCCCGCCAACCAGTGAGCAGAGCGCGAAGTAGGCGTCGAGCGTCTCGTCGACGTCACCGCTGAGCACGCCCGCGTGCTTCAAGAAGTAAGCGATGGCGCGGTTGCGATCGGCCGAGCCGCGCTCTGATCGCCGAACGCTCTCGTCGATCGCGACGGGCGCCCCGTAGAGTCGCTCTGCCCAGCGTGTGATCCAAGCCACGCGCTCTTCAACCCCACCGCGCAGCTGACCGCACAACGCGATCGCTCCTGAGTTGATGAGCGGGTTCGCCGGTTTCGGGCTGTGCGTCTCGAGACGCGCCATCGATGCGAATTTGTCGCCCGACGGTTCCGAGCCCACGATGCCGAACACCTCCACGGGTCCGCGCTCCTCCAAGAGGCCGATCAGCACCAGAAGCTTCGCGGAGCTCTGAAAGGTGAAGCGATGGTGCTCAGCGTCGCCTGCCGAAATCAGGGCGCCGCCGCATTCGACAATGGCCGCGCTGGTCGCTTCGAGGTCGACCGCGGCCAGCTCGGGGATGTAGCTGGCAGCGACGCCGGCCCGGTTTCGCCGGGATTTCTCGACGGCCGCTGCTAGCACGCTGCTCACCTTCGGGGCATTCTGTGGCGCCATTGCTGGCCCGAAGGTGCCGAGGTTCGAGGCGCCTTGCAAGCGTGAACCTGGAAACCCAGAGGCAACATGGCGGGCAGCGAGGCGGCGCCTCAAAACCCGGCGTCGAGTGCCACTTCCCCGCTCACCCCCACCTGGTACGCGGCCACACGCCGTTCGAAGAAGTTGGTGAGCTCCTGTACGTCTTGCAGCTCGAGGAACGAAAGCGGATTCTTGCTGCCGTAGAGCGGTCGCTGGCCGAGCTTTAGCAAGCGCTGATCGGCCACGTATTCGAGATACGCCCGCACATCGCGCAGTGAGAGGCCTGGCACGCCCAAACCCAGCAGATCCTTGGCGAACAACGACTCGGCATCGACCGCTTCCGAAAGCATTCGGCGCACATCTTCCTGCATGCGAGCGTCGAACAGCTCCGGCTCCTCTTCACGAGCAATGCGCACGACCTCGAAGGCGAACGCCATGTGCGCGCTCTCGTCCCGGAACACCCAGTTCGTGCCGGTCGCGAGCCCATGCAACAGCCCGCGCGAGCGCAGATAGTAGACGTACGCGAACGCCCCGAAGAAGAACAGCCCTTCGACGCAGGCCGCAAAGGCGATCAAATTTCGCATGAACGCGCGGCGCTGCTCGCGACCATCGAGGCGCGTGAGCTCGCGCATCGAATCCAGCCAACGAAAGCAAAATTTGGCCTTTTCTGCCACGGACGGCACGTGCTCGACGGCGGCGAAGGCGCGGGCGCGCTGGGTGTCGTCGGGCACGTAGTTATCCAGCAGAGTTAGATAGAACTCGACATGCAGCGCCTCTTCGTAGAGCTGGCGCGACAAGTACATGCGCGCCTCCGGGGCGTTGATGTGAGCGTATAAGTTCAACACCAGGTTATTCGAGACGATGCTGTCGCCCGTCGCGAAGAACGCGACCAAGCGCTCAATCAAGTGTCGTTCGGCAGGCGTCACGCGCCGATGGATGTCGTCGATGTCCTTCGTGAAGTCCACCTCGTCCACGCTCCAGGTGTTGCGCACCGCGTTCTTGTACATGTCGTAAAAGACCGGGTACTTGAGCGGCCGCAGCGACAGGCACTCACCGGGATCGAGCAGGCGCTCGGGACGGACGACGGAGCTCATTGGCACGCCTCACAGGTCTCGGGATTCTCGAGCGAGCAGCTGAGCGCGGCCTGGGGGCTTGGCTCGGCGCTCGCCGCAACCGTGGTCTTCGCGATGCGCGTCGCAGGCCGTGAGCGCAAGTAGTAAGTAGTCTTCAGGCCCTGCTTCCAAGCGTGAAAATACATCGAAGAGAGTCGGCCAATGTTCGGGCTCTCGACGAACAAGTTGAGCGACTGGCTCTGATCGATGAAGGCACCACGCTCGACGGCCATGTCGATCAAACTTCGCATCGGGACCTCCCAGACCGTGCGGTAGATTTCGCGGAGCTCGGGCGCGAGCTCGGAAAAACCTTGAACGGATCCTTCCGCCATTTTGAGCCGGTCGCGCGTGGCCTCGGTCCAGACGCCGAGCGCCTCCAAATCGCGCACCAGGTAGCGGTTCACTTGCAGAAATTCGCCGGACAGAGTCTCTCGCTTGAAGAGGTTCGAGAGCTGGGGCTCGGTGCACTCCGAGGTGCCGGCGATGGCCGCAATCGTGGCCGTGGGCGCAATCGCCACCAACAGCGAATTGCGTAGCCCAACACGCTGAATGCGCTCGGCAAGCTCACTGAATCGCCCGGCGTCCTCCGGCGCGACGCCCCAAGCGTCGAACGCGAGTTCGCCACGCGCGGCGCGCGTCTCGGCGAACGCCGCGTGGGGCCCGTGCTCCTCCGCCAAATCCGAGGAGGTCTTGAGCGCGTGGTAGTAGATCTCCTCCGCGATGCGCCGAGAGAGAGCGCGCGCCGCAGCAGAATCGAAGGCTAGACCAAGCTCGAAAAATAGATCCTGCAGGCCCATGACGCCGAGCCCCACCGGGCGCCAGCGCGCGTTCGAAGCTGCGGTCGACGGCACCGCGTAGTAATTCAGGTCGATCACGCGGTCGAGGTGGCGTACGGCCACGTGCACCGTACGCGCGAGCTTCTCGAAGTCGAACGCTCCGTTTTGCACGTGACGCACGAGATTGATCGAACCAAGATTACAGACCGCCGTTTCCTCGTGCGAAGTGACCTCCAAGATCTCCGTGCAAAGGTTCGAGAGGTGGACGACCTTGCCGGGCAGCGCGGTCTGGTTGCAGGCGCGGTTCGACTTGTCTTTGAAGCAGAGCCAGCCATTGCCGGTCTCAGCCAACGTGCGCAGCATGCGCGCGTAGAGGTCGCGCGCACGCACCACGCGAATCGCCTTGCCGCTCTCTTCAGCCGCGAGGTACGCACGATCGAAATCGTCACCCCAAGAATCGACGAGCTCTGGCACCATTTTCGGGTCGAACAGCGAGAAATTGGCGTCTGACTCGACGCGCCGCATGAACAAGTCCGGCACCCAGTTGGCAAGGTTTAGGTTGTGCGTGCGACGCTGTGGGTCGCCGGTACCGTCGCGGAGCTCGAGAAATTCTTCGATGTCGGCGTGCCAGGGCTCGAGGTACACCGCGCACGCTCCCTTGCGCTTGCCGCCTTGATTCACGGCTGCCACCGAGGCGTCCAAGGTCTTAAGCCAAGGCACGATGCCGCTCGAATGGCCGTTGGTCGACTCGATCAGCGAGCCACGCGAGCGCACCCGCGAGTACGCAATGCCGATGCCCCCAGAAAACTTCGACAGCGCCGCGATCTCGGCGTACTTCTTGTAAATGTCCTCCAAGTGATCGGCGGGCGAGTCGAGCAAGAAGCACGACGACAGCTGCTCTCGCCGCGTGCCGGCGTTGAACAACGTGGGCGAACTCGGCAAGTACTCGAGGTTCGACAGCAAGCGATACAGGGCGAGCGCTTCCAGCACACTCTGACTGAGCGCGCAGGCCACCCGCAACAGGAAGTATTGCGGCGTCTCGAAGACGCGCCGCGTTTGCGGGTGTCGCAACAGGTAGCGGTCGTAGACCGTGCGTAGCCCGAAATACTCGAACAATTGGTCGGATTGGGGGGTGACGGCGTCGTTCAGCTTGCGCGCGGCGCGCGTCACGAAGTCGAGCAGCCGGTCATTGATGATGCCCAGCCGATGACCGAGGGCCACGGACTGCGAGAAGGAATGCACGTCCTGCCCGGCCACCTCCTTGTCGATGGTGGTCGCAAGCAGGCGCGCCGCAAGCTGGGAATACTCGGGCTGCTCGACGATCAGCCCTGCTGCGGTCTGAATCGAGAGCTCGTCGAGCGCCTGGGTCGTCGCGCCGTCATACAGCCCCGCGATCGTGCGCAGCGCAACACGCATCGGGTCGACGCGCGTGAGACCATGCGTCGAGCGCGTCACGGCGCGCACGATCTTGTTGAGGTCGACCGGCTCGAAGCTTCCGTCACGCTTTTGCACGCGCATCGAGGTGCTGGCCTCGTGCAGGCGGTCCGCTGCGGGCGACGCCGCGTCGGACGAGTCGCGGGGCTCACTGCCCGTAGCGAATGGACGAGTTCGGTCACGCAAGTCGAATGCTTGAGCCATCGGTTCCTCCGGTTGTTCGAGAACGCCGCGCCGCGCGCTTCAGCGCTGAAGACGCGTCGCATCGCCGCTCCTCGTGAAGCGACGTGACCTCGGTGCGCCCACGCGCGGTTTGCCCGAAATCGAGCCGCGACTGAGCCTGTGCTTGAAAGTCGCGGGCCTCCGGCAGGTCTTCGGGCTCGTGAGCGTGACTTCGTCGCCTACTACTCGCCGCTTCCCGACCCCCGACAGGGGTCAGTGCTTTCGGGCGAGGTTCGTTCTCACATACCGCTGCGTGGGCAGCCCCGGATTCACACCGGGTTCCCTGATGAACCTGAGCACGCGCTCAGGCACCGGAAGCGAGCCCAACATATTGGGGTTCAGGCGTCGCTGTCAACTATATGTTGGGGGGATAGCCTGGCCCGGCGTTCAGTAGAGATTCGCGCGCGGCTTCGGCTCGTGGTCCGCTTTTCTCGCCCACCAGGCCGAGCCCCTCGATCACGGCGGCCACCTCGGCGGCGCGATTGCGCGTGTAGAAGTGGAGACCAGGCGCGCCCGCCTCCAAGAGCGCTTGGCACTGAATACGGGTGAGCTCGACGCCAACCCGCGCCATGGCCGCCTGGTCGTGCGCGTAGCGCCCAAGCAACCCAACGATCGCCGGCGGCACGCTCGCTCCACAACGCGAGGCCATACGCAGCAAGGCATCGAGATCGGTGGCAGGCAAAATCCCCGGCAAGATCGGAACTGCAATCCCAGAGGCTCGTGCGCGCTCGACGAAGCTTAGATAATCGAGCGGATCGAAGAACAGTTGCGTGACGAGAAACGTCGCGCCCGCCGCCACCTTCTGGGCAAGCTCGCGCAAATCCGCGCTGAAGCTCAGCGCGCGCGGATGCTTTTCCGGATAGCAGGCAGCGCCGAGGCAGAAGTCGAAGTGCGCGCCGAGCAACCGAATCAGGTCACTCGCCGAGCGGAGCGTGCCCTCGACGGGACCGGGGTCGGCTTGTCCGCGTGGAGCATCGCCGCGCAAGGCGAGCACATTCTGCACGCCACGATCGGCGAGGTCGCTCGCGACATGCAACAGTTCGTCGCGTGTCGCGCCGACGCACGTGAGATGCGCCATCGCGCAAAGTCCCTCGTCCTTGATGAGCCGCTCCGCGACATCCCCCGTAGCTCGGCGCGTGCTGCCGCCGGCGCCATAGGTCACGGACACGAAGCTCGGCTCGAAGCGCGCAAGTTCGCGCGCAGTGCCGAGCAAGCGCTGCATGCCGTCGGCGTCTTTGGGTGGGGAGAACTCGAACGACAGCGAGGTCCCGCCGGCCCCGAGCCGGTCGCTGATCCGTGAAAATTGCAGAAAAGTCGTGATTGCCATTGCGATTGCTGCGGCGCCCGCGCCGCGGCCTCCCGTGACTCGAGAATGGCGTGCGCGCGCCGCCCGGGCAATCGCGGGCTTTTCAACTCGACTTGAGTGGCGCTAAACCCGAACCGGAAGGAAGGCGCTAGAGCGGCCGCCGAGTCTCTGCGACACTCGCGTGCCCATGCTGGTCGAGCTCAGACACCTAGAAACGCTGAAGGCCATTCACGAAACCGGTAGCCTCACGCGCGCCGCCAAGCGTCGAGCGCTGACGCTCTCGGCCATTTCCCATCAAATTCGCGAGCTCGAAAACCTACTCGGCGTGGTTCTGCTCGAGCGCCGTCAAAAGCCGCTGACGCTCACAGCGGCAGGCGCACGCCTCGTGGCCTGTGCCGACATCTTTTTGCCGGAGGTGGCGCGCGCCGAGGCCGATCTCTCTCGACTCTCGGAGAATCGCGGCGCACGACTGCACTTGGCGCTCGAGTGCCACAGCTGCTTCGATTGGTTGCTGCCCGCCATCGATGCACTGCGTGAAACCTGGCCTGAGCTCGACATCGATTTGCGGCTGGGACCGCGCTTCGACCCCATTCCTGCCCTAGTTGCCGGCGAGGTCGACGCCGTGCTCGGCACCGATCGTGTCGAGCACGCCGAAGTGCAATACGAGGGCCTGTTTCGCTACGAAATCGTGCTGGTGGTACCCAAGAATCACGCCCTCGCGCAGCGCTCCTCGGTGGACGCGGAGGCGCTTCGCAATCAGCCGTTCGTCACCTATCCCGTCGAACTCGAGCGACTCGACGTCGTGACGCGCTTCCTGCGGCCGGCGGGCGTCGAACCCGTGCGCGCGCGCACGGCGGAGCTCACCAGTGTCCTCGTGCAGCTGGTGAAGAGCGGGCGCGGCGTGGCGGCGTTGCCGCGCTGGGCGCTCGCCGATAGCGACGTCTTGCGCGACCTTCACACCTTGCGCCTCGGCGAGTCCGGACTATTCGGAGAGCTCTTTCTCGCCATCCGGCGTGCCGAAAGGGCCGCCGCCCACCAGAGTGCGTTCCTCGCGATCGCTCGTAAGACGGCCTTCGAACTGCTTTCGGAGATCTCGCCGCTCAGCGCAGCGTGACGTAAAAGAAGTCGCGCGTCGAAGCGCGCCCCAAGTACTCGTCGTGCGCATAGAGCAAGTCGCTGACCGCGCCGATGGCCGTGAGCTCACCCGCTTGCTCGGCATCGCGGTACAGCAAAAACCGTGGAAACGAGAAGTTGACGTCGAGCTGCGCGACGTCGACTGCACCGGCGTGCTGCATGCCGAGCGCCAACGCCCGCGCCGTGGTCGACTTGCTGATCCCCACGAACAGCGTGTGGCCGTCCTTGGAGAGCCCCACGGCCGAGCGCCGGATCACGGTCTTGCCGTCGAGTGTCGCGCCCCAGTTGCGCGAGTCCATGCCGCGCAGCGCGGGGTTTAGCACGCCATCTTCCAGCATGCAGCCGGGCGTCTGACGCCACCAGCTGAGTTTGCTTTGTTCGCTAGCGAGCGCAGGCCAGCTTGCCACGCGCAGCGACCCGTCCGCGAGCGCTGCGAAGGTGCACGACGTGCTGCGCGGCGCGAGCAGTTCGGTGCCGTCCACCATCATCCCGAATTGGCCGTGTTCGGCCTTGAATCCGCCGTTGAACGCGGCAATCAAGCGCGGGCGATCGTCTGCCGGTACGACGCCGGGGCGCGCGACCACCTTCGGCTCGGGACTCTTGGGCTCGACGCTCCCGGCCACCGCGTGGAGCTCCACTTGCGAGAGGTCGAGCGCAAACACGAACAGCTCGGCGTACACACGTTCGGCGTCCGGGTGGACAATTGTCCGGTAGAGCACGGACGCTTCGCTGCCGCGCACCGCCACCGGCTGCCACACGCCGTCGTCAGCGCTGCTGACAGCGGGGTTCAAAGCCCCGACGTCACGCGGGGCGAGGTCGCTGCGCAGAACCTTGACGGGAAGCGTCGCGGTAGAAGCCAGTAGTTCGGGCGGCGTCGAGTCGCTCAAGCCACGCGCTTGACCGTGATCGACGACGTGCTGCACCCGGTCTTCGACGTTGGCGAGCGTCTCTTCGAGCAGCGTCACATTCTCGGCGCCCAGCAGGCGCCGCAGGTTGTCGGCAACCAGCGGTCCGAACCACGGCACTTGGCGCACCGCGATCCAAGCCGCAAACAGCGCGCCGACCCCCGCCGCACACGCGACCACGAACCAGCGCGAGCGCGCGCGAGTCGGAAGAATCGGAGCAGCCCAGCCGCCAAGGGCGGCCAGCGCGTCCTGCGCGGGAACCAAGCTCTGAGGGATGAGTGAAGCGAAGCTGGAAGGGATGAAACGTGCGGACATGGCTGGTCTCGAGTCGCTCCACCCTTGTGCATTGCGCGTGCCAGGGCCCACATTGGCGCCAGTGCTTGCGCGCGGCCTCCGGTCCGACGCCGAAATCCCCCGAAACTTGCGAGGGATTCGCCTGATCCTCTGCCACATGACCTGGCTGCGCGAGCGCGCGTTCGCAGCGTCACAGGCGCTTGCTGTGGCGTAACCTGCCCAGGGCCGAGGTCGAACGGACACAGCGCTCTCTCGGCGGGCCGGCTTTGTGTGGGCCGCCTTTCGGAAGCCTTCACATGGCCGTTGTCAGCGGGTGGATGGGCTCGTTCCAGACGGCTCTGCAAGCCCCACGCGCCCACAGCGCAGGCCCCCGCTGGCCTTGGGTCTGGCTCGCGCTGCTGTGGGTCCTGCTCGTGGGCTGCGGCGATCCCGCCGCCGTCGCGGACGTCGGCGTCGATGCGGGCGGACGCCCGGGCCTCGAATGCGCGAGCGGTCAGCTCGCCTGCGCGGGGGTTTGCATCGATCCGAAGCTCGATCCTACGCATTGCGGCGACTGCGACACGAAATGCGCGGCGGGCAAAGTGTGCCTGGCAGGAGTGTGCGACATCGAGTGCCTCGGCGGCAGTACGCGCTGCGCCGATCGGTGCGTCGACTTGGCGAACGACCCCGCCAACTGCGGCGCCTGCGACGCGGCGTGCGCCAGCGGCGAGCTCTGCTCAGCCGGCAAGTGCAGCTTGGCCTGTCGAGGCGGCAGTACGCGCTGCGCCGATCAGTGCGTCGACTTGGCGAACGACCCCGCCAACTGCGGCGCCTGTGGCAAGGCCTGCGCAAGCGGGAAAGTCTGCACTCGCGGCGAGTGCGCCCTCAGCTGCACTGGTGGAAGCGTGCTCTGCGCTGGCCGCTGCGTCGACCTCGACAGCGACCCGAACCACTGTGGCAGCTGCAGCGTCGCTTGCGACCTGACCCGCGAAGTCTGCGTCGCAGGCGCTTGCGGCACGAGCTGCCTCGGAGGCAGCACGCAGTGCGGAAACCTGTGCGTCGACCTCGAGAACGATCCGCAAAACTGCAGCGCGTGCGACAACGCTTGTAACCCAGGCGAAGTCTGCTCGCAGGGCAGCTGCGGCATCCAATGCTTGGGTGGTCCGAGCCAGTGCGGCGGGCGCTGCGTCGATCTCGACCACGATCCCAAGAACTGCGGCAGCTGCGATCACTTCTGCAACGCAGACGAGGTGTGTCACGCCGGCGTTTGCCAAGCGTGCTTTGGCGGCACCACGCATTGCGGCACGCGCTGCGCCGATCTAGAAATCGATGCCGAAAATTGCGGCAGCTGCGGCCGCAGCTGCAATCCGAACGAAGTCTGCAGCAGCGGACGTTGTGGGCTCGACTGCCTCGGCGAGACGCGCGAATGCGACGGCCGCTGCGTCGACTGGGACGTCGACGCTGAGAACTGCGGTGGCTGCGGGGTACTTTGCCCGAATGCCGGGCTCTGCAGTCAAGGTAGCTGCGTAGCGCGCTGCGGCGACACGGCGACTTGGTGTGGCTCGGGCTGCGTCGACCTCGGACGGGACCCAGCCAATTGCGGCGCCTGTGCGCATGCGTGCCCGGATGGCCAAACTTGCTCGGAGGGTGACTGCCACGCAGCGTGCGTCGATTCGATCTGGTGCGGCGCGAGCTGCGTCGATCCGTTGCGCGACCCCGCCAACTGCGGCGGCTGCGGGCGAACCTGCGGCGCGGGCGAAGTGTGCGCGAACGGCGCTTGCCGCGCGAGCTGCGCGGACGCAAACCTGAGCCGTTGCGGCGATCTGTGCGTGGATCTAAAGTCCGACCCCAGCCACTGCGGCGGCTGCGACGTCGCCTGCGCGAACGGCGGCGTCTGCCAAAACGCAGCGTGCGACTGTAGCTCCGGACTCAGCGCCTGCGCGGGCCAGTGCGTCGATCTGACGAGCGATCGAGAACACTGCGGGAGCTGCGCCATGTCCTGCGCCGCGCGCGAGGCCTGCTCAGCCGGCGCCTGCGACTGCGAACCCGGCACGCTGCGCTGTGCAGGGGTATGCAGCGACGTCTCCGTCAGCGCGGCCCACTGCGGCGCGTGCAACACGCCCTGTGCCGCCGGCAAGGTGTGCACCGCTGGCAGCTGCACCCTGCCGAACAGCCACTGGCCGACATTCCAACACGACGCCGCTCACAGCGGCGAAAACCCGGACGAAACCGGAGGCCCCCCGCTACGCTGGGCGTGGACGCGAGCGCTCAAACCGCGCGGCGCAGTGAGCGCCCCCGTGATTGCCGATGGCCGCGTGTTCGTGAGCATCTCCACGGACTTTGGCCCCGCTTCGCCGCTCTACGCATTCAACGCCTCGGACGGCTCCGATCTGTGGAGCTATAACTTTGGATCGGTGTTCAGCGTCGGCGCGCCCTCGGTATTCGCGGGCTCCCTCTACCTGGCGAACGGCAAGAACTTCCCAACGCCACCCGCGTACCTCTGGGCATTTCGCGCCGACACCGGTGACATCCAATGGGCGGCCACGCTCGACTCCGGCTGGGACAACTACTTCCCGCCGCTCCGCGTCGGCGATCGCGTGTACGCCGACGGCGGCGCGAACGGCGGTCTATACGCCTTTGCCGCCAGCGACGGCGCGCCGCGCTTCTTTCAGAGCCTCGAAGCCGCCGACAGCTGGAGCCCTGCCTACGCCGCGGGCGCACTCTACACCTTCGTGGCGGGCCACTTCAGGCGCCACGATCTCACCAACGGCGGAGCGCTGAATACCGTCGATATCCCGTGGAACGCGCCCAGCCCTCACCTCGGCACCGCGCCCGTGCTCGACGAAACTCGCGCCTACTTGGTAGCGCCGCCGAACCTCGTAGCCGTCGACCTCGCGACCTTCGGCATCGCCTGGCAAGCGGCTGGCACGTTCAGCGGAACGCCCGCCCTCGCTGGCAGCTCGGTGTTTGCGATCAACGCCGGACACCTAGTCGCCCGCGACAGAACAACAGGCGCCCTCGAGTGGACCTTCCCTGGCGACGATGCCCTCTCCGAACCGCCCATCATCGCCCACAGCACCCTCTACGTCGCCAGCCCTCATCACACCTTCGCAATCGACCTCTCGACGCAGCAAGCCGTGTGGTCCGCGAGCGTGGGCGGCAAACTCGCGCTCGGCGCGCATCGCCTACTCATCGCCAGCAACGACGGCAACCTCACGGCGTACGTGCTCACGCTGTAGACCGAGCTCGCGCTTCGTGCGCCGCCCAGCCGAGCGCCGCGCCCGCGCCATCGCAGAGCTACGAATCGGCAGAGCTACGAATCGGCAGAGCTACGAATCCGCAGAGCTACGAATCCGCAGAGCTACGAACCGGCAGAGCTACGAATCGGCAGAGCTACGAACCGGCAGAGCCACGAATCGGCGGAGCGCTGCCATGTTGCGCTGCGCCACCCACTCACTTCGCTCGACCGCTTGCGGTTTGGGGGCCGGCGCTGAAAAGGGCGCGCCGGCCGGCAGAGCCCGACCCTGGGCAAACGTAGCCGCGCGCGGCCCCGCTCTGGTTCCGCG
>JAEUAF010000100.1 GCA_019695485.1 Sorangium sp. | reverse complement strand
CGAACAGATCTTGGATCGCGGTGACCGCGACGTTCTCGAAGCTCGCCGAGTAAATTCGTCCCATTGTTTTCCGCTTTTCTCTGAGGCCAGAAAACTGGCCGCCGTGTCACATGCGGCGCAGCGTGTTATTTGCCTGGCGTTGCGTCGCGAAAACCTCAGCGCTGCCCGATAGTCCGGTCGAGCGGACTCGAACGAAGATCCCAGGTCCGCGCGCGTTCGTGTTCGTGCCGCCCGTCGTCGCGGTGAACGTTGGGGCCGCGCTTGACGTCCCGCTTTGCGCTTTCGCGTAGGCGATGAATCCCGCGACGTCATTGCCCACCGTCGTCGACGGCTCGGCGAGCTCAGTCACCGCGCTATAGGTGATTCCGGTCTGGGTCACATCCTCGGCCGAGTAGGTCGCGAGCGCCGATGAGCCGTTGAACGTGAGGATCGCCAAGTCGCCCGCAATCACTCCAGGATCCGCACCACCGGCTACCGATACGTTACCCGCCGCGCTATCGCTGCCCGTTGTCGCCGCGTACGACGTCGAGCACCCGGGCATCGGTCGAATCAGAACGAATGTCGCCCCGCACACGCCGTTCGTTCCCACCGTCACGGTGAGTGTTCCAGTTTCAGACCCTGAGACACTGTCCTTTGAGTAAACGAAAAGGTTCGTGTTGCCGGTGTTGTTTGCCAGCGTCGCGCCGTAGCCACCGGCTCCGGTGAGTGAACTCTGAAGCGTGAACCCGCTCGGTGTGGTGACCGTTCCGCCGTTCGCCGCGCTCGGCTTCTGAGCGACAACCAAGAGTATGATGTCATTCGCTTGGATCGCCGGTAGCGTGGAGTAGCTCGGTGCAACCGTTGTCCCCGCGGAGGCCGAGAAAACCGGAGTCGAGGAGCCGATAACCCACAGCCCAACGTGCACCACTCCGGCGGAGCTAGTCACCGATCCGGGTGAAGTGCCACCAGTCTCGGTCACCACGCACGTGTAGCTATTCAGATCGTCAGAATATGCGAGCTCGGGCGTCGTATAAGAGATCGTGGTGCCGCCGCTGCCGCTAGAAACGTTCGAGCCGTTGACCTGCCACTGGTAACTCAGTGTTCCACCACCCGACGCGCTTGCCGTGACGGACAGCGTTGCTGTAGATCCCGCCGCAAGCTGCGTGCTTGCTGTGGGCTGGACACTAATAACCGGGCCAGCAAGTTCCTTGAACGCGATGAGCCCGGCAATCCATCCGGAAGTGCTCGACGAAAGCGTCAGTGAGCCGCTCTCGGTCCCCGTCGCCCCAGACCCAGCCGAATCTTTGTAGCCGACGAGCAGGCGAACGAATGATCCCGCATCGTCGATCGCAGCGGCAGCCGCCGTGAAACCACTTGGAACCGTGAAGCCGGAAACGATGCTGTCGGTCGTCTGCGCCGACATCCCGACCCAAATCAGCGTATCAGTCGCGGTCGTGGTGAGGCCGGTTGCGTCAACCGAGACCGGGGAGCTCGAGCCAGCGCCCGGACCGAGCGCGAGCGTGTGCCCGTCCTGCGGGGATGAGCCCGGGTTCTGCAGACGCACCGCGTAGGCGAGTCCGGTCATCGCTCGATCGGCAACAATGTTCCAGGTGCTCGGCTCTCCTGAAGCTACCTTCCACGCGAAAGCAAGTTGCGAAAACTCGTAATTCGAGTTGCCGAACTCGAGTTGCGTAAAGCCGGTCGGCCAAGTGATCGTGCTGATGTTCCCTTGATTTCCGGCGAAATTCCCCAGCACCAAAACGATCACCTCGCCATCGACCAAGCCCGTCGGCTTGGTGGCGACGATCGTGTTCGTCTGCGACGGCTGGATTACGGTCGTTGCCGCGCCGAAAGTCATCTTTCGCCGTCCGCGTGTCGCTGCGCTTCGAAGATCGTGATTCGCATTTCGCAGGATCCGTCTGGGCGCTGGGCTACGTCGCTCGCCTCAATCACGAGCTCTCGAGGATCGGCGCGGTCGATAGACCGACGGCACCACTCGGGAACGATTCCGAACGCACGCTCCGCGAGCATGGCGACGCTCACGCGGCGCGCGCCCTGGCGAACTGGCTCGCAGTCACGCCCGGTCTTCGCGCGAACGAGGTCGAGCAATTCGGCTTGGTAGCGCGTCCAATCGGCCTCGAGCGCAGCGGCGTTGTCGGCCGCAAAATGCATCGTGCCGAGGAGCTTGGGAGCGTGGTCGCACATGATTCACTCGTCTTCGCCGCCGTCGCGCACGCAGAATAGGCGAACCGTCCAACTCCAGGACCCGCCGCTTCCGCTGATCGTGACCTTGAGAGCTGATGTGTGCCACAGTTGCCACTGACTTGCTGTGTCCGTATCCACGACGAACGACGTGAGCACCCCAGGAACCCGGAGGGCCAGGTAGAGCGCCGCTCGCCGTTCTTGCTCCGACTGAGCAAGAGCCCAAGACTGCCAAAAGGCGGAGTTCGAGGCCAGCGCTGATGACGCCAGCGCGTCTCGCAAGACAGCTGGCATGTCCGCCCTGTACGGGCGGAAGGTGACTTCCAGTCCATTCGCGGCAGTAGGCCAGGCCCCTGGGCTCCCCGAGAAACCATGTTGCAACCAAATCAAGCCAGCGATGTCTTTGATCGCTTTGTCCAGCGAAGCTTGCGCGCCGGAAATAGCTGCCGCTTCAGAGCCGGCTGAGCCGCTCTCGTTGTTTATTTCAGTTCGGAGAGCCATGGTCTTTCCTTTAGATACTCAGTTTCAAACGAGGTTGAAAAACGATCCCATCGTCGCGTTCCACTCGGCCAATACATTCGCGTCCGCCAATGCAGACGGGCAAATCTTCACGCCTGCAATCAGCGCATCCAGAATGCCTCCGTCGGGATTCCCTGAGATGTATAGCCGCGAGTTCGCACCATCGAAGGCCGCTGAGAGCGCGGAGCTTGCTGCCCCGAGCTTCCGCCCGTTGACCCAAAACTGCACAACGTTCGATGTCCGCGTTGCGCAAATCCAGGTCAGGTTGTGGATGAACGGCGTTCTGACGCCGGAAGGCGTGTACAGCTGATTGGCAGCCGCGGTCGTCTCGTGAAACCAGCTCGGCGCGTTGCCTCCGCCGAACGGCATCGTTATTTCGTAGAGATAGTTGTCAGCCGTTGCTTCCGAGTTCGATGACGGCCCGGTCTGGCTAATGATGCCGCCCGTCTGGCCCTGTGTGTTCGATTGCACCATCGCGAAGAGGGTGATGTCGCCAAGGATGCGGAACGCGGCACTGTTCGGGGCGATCAGTGTTGAGCTGGCGTTGGCGTAGAACCCGCGGAATCCGGGGAAAGCATCCGAGTACGACTCGGCGCCAACGCTCACCGCCAGCGTCTGCCCGTTCCCGCTCGAATCGTTGAGATTCCCGTTGAAGTTCCAGACCGCGATCGGGCTGTCGTTGTTGGTAAATTTCGCGATGTTGAGGCCGGACCCGCCTTGGATCTGCCCAGCGATTGCGACGTGCTGCGGTGAGCCTGGCCCCGTGTATCCGGATGCCGCAAAGTCCGCCGTCGCCGCCTGCCACCCGTAGAGCTTGCCGTCCGAGCTCGAGACGGCTTGCATGATGTAGGTCGTCATGGGTCGATCGCTTGGAACGCCTCGAC
>JAEUAF010000914.1 GCA_019695485.1 Sorangium sp. | reverse complement strand
CGGCGAGCTCTGCGCCATCGCGAAAGAGTAAACGGGCGTCGTTGCCGAAGCTGACGTGGGCTTCCGCCGCCCTGCCGCCGCCCGCGGCGTAATGACCGCTCGCCAGCAGCTGGACCTTGCCTCGCAGTTTTAGGCCTGCACGTCTCAATAGATCGTCGAGCCAGTGCGCGTCTTCGAGGGTCACGTTGGCGTGGTCCAGGTTCAGAGCGGACAGACGAAACTCGCGGGTGGCGTCCAGATTTTCGCTGGCGAGGGTGAATGCGGCGCTGCCGATGTTCGGGCCCGCGCCCTGCGCGAGCGGCCGATCCAGGTGCGCCTTCTCGATGCCGAAGGTGACTACGCTTTCGTTGGCTGCCACGCCGTGCGCGGAGAGCTGCGCGCTTGCGGCGGCGAGCCGGAACGCGTTCGTCTCGAGTTCGAGATTTTGTTCCGAGAGCTCGAGGTGGCTCTCTGGCGCGATCACCCCGCGCGTGGCGCGCAGGTCGAGAACGAAGCCGCCGCCGGTTGCCGAGATGCCGCGCACAGCGGCAGGCGCAAACAAGGTTGCCACTTCGGGCGACAGCGCATCGGCGGACAGCTGCACGTGTGTCGAGATGTGGCGCAGCACTTGGAGACCCGTCGGCACCCGCACGTCGAAGGGCTCGACGTTGCAATCGATGTGACCGTGCAGGTTTCTGGTGATCTGGTAAGCACTCGCAGCGAGCGTTCCCGGGGCGAGGTCGAGCGCCGCCGGCCCCACCCACAGCCAGCGCGCGGGCCGCAGCAGGAATTTGCCTGTGGCGCGCCCCGCGCCCACATAGCGAAAGGCCTGAATCCAGAGCTCCGAAACGGCGACGTCGACGTCGTCGAGGTGTACGGTCCACAAGTTGTACTGGGCGTCAGTGATCGGCGCTTCCGGCACACTGGCTTCGAACACGGCGGGCGCCGGAAATTCGGGGATTGGTGGCAGCGCACCGACCCACGCTTCGTGTGCGGAACCTGGTGAGATGCGATGTCGCATGCGGAACGCGACCCGCTCGGCGCGCAAGTGCGTCGCGTGGAATGTCTGCCGCGGCAGCTCGGCCAGGGCCACCACCACGTAGGCGCTTCCGAGATCCACGGACCACTCCAGGTTCTTGTCTTGGAAGGTGATGCGCAGGCCACGGAGGTGCACTCGCCCCGGCCAAATGGTCCAGGCCCGAGTGAAGCGAGCACTCACACTATTCGTATCCTTGAAGAGATAGTGGAGCCCTCCCAAGTTGAGGAAGGCGTTCGCTGCTACGGCGTACAGGAGTTCAATGCTGGCGATTCCGGCGAGAACGAGGAGCAGAATCTTTCGCACGTGAGCTGCACCTTGCGAGAAGCGTTCCCGCTCCGTGCGGGCCGAAATTGTCGTGAATTCGTGGCCCCATCGGCGAAACCCACGAGCGAGCGTGGCAAGTTGCCACAGTTGAGGCGATCAGGAGCGCAATGCTCGAAAGCGTGTTCGCGAATCAGCGCGAGGTTTGGCTCTCGGCCGTGTACTCGTTCGCAGGAGTCCCAGCTGGCACGACGGGACGAACGCGATCGAGCGGCGTTCCCTGCGCGTCGTACCAAGTTGGCGGAGCAAAGCGCACGCGACCATCTAAAGCGTAGGCTACCTCCGAGCGCGCGTAGCTCGTTCGCGGGGCTGCGACCACCCAGCCGCCGCGCCGCCAGGCGTAGCTATTTCCTCGAAAGACCCAGTCGCCATCGACCCAGACGACGTCTGCGCGCGTCGGGCGCGGCAGAACCGTCTCTGATAGCGCTGCGGGAGGCGCGTAGGGGACATCGATGTATGCCGAGTCGGGATGCCGAATTCGCGGTGGCTGCGGGAGCCTACCAGCGCAAGCGTTGAGCACGCTCGCGCAGAGCGCGATTGTGTGGAGGCGGGCCGGCCGCATGAGATTGGAACGCGGATTGCAGGATGCATGCCGTGTCGCTCCTTGTACTTTGGATCCGTCGGAGCGCCGTTCTCTGGTCGTGCTGCTTGCGGGTGCGCTGGTTCTTGCTGCTCGGCGGGCTTGGGCTCGCGTGCGCCCCAATACCGAAGGGTCGCTACACCTTGGAGACGATCCACATTTCCGGCGATCATCAGCTCGACGACGACGAGATCGAGCAGGTCATCGCAAGTCGCCAGAGCCCGCGCTTTTTGGGCCTGTTTCCGGGGATCATTTATGACTACGAGATTTTCGATCGCTACGTCTTGGAGCGTGACTTGCAGCGCATCGAGCGCTTCTACCACGCCAGAGGTTACTACCACGCGCGCGTGCGTGCGGCCCGCGTCGCCTATCACGGGCGCAGCGCACGCGTCTTCATCTTGGTCGAGGAAGGGGCGCCGGTCATTTTGCGACGCATCGACTTGCATGGGGTCGAAACGCTGAGCGCCCCTGAGCTCGAGCGTGTCAACTCTGCCATCAAAGCAGAATTGCCCCTCAACAAGGTTTTCGAGGAAAGCGCCTTCGAGGGCGCCGAAGACGCGATCCGGGTGCGCTTACAAGATTTGGGGCACCCAGCCGTCGACGTAAAGCGTTCGGCAAACGTAGACCTGCCGCGCCACCAGGTTAGCGCAGGATTTTGGGTCGCACTCTGGCCGAAGGCCACCTTCGGAGAGGTGCACATTGAGGGACTGGGAGCGCTGCCGGAAGCACCCGTGCGCCGCGCGCTGAACATCAAAGTGGGGGATCCGTACTCGCGCTCGGAGCTCGACGAAGCCAAACGCGCATTGCTGGACCTGAACGTGTTCGGAGCTGTCAGCATCGAGCCCGAGCTCGGCACAGCGGTCGACGGCGGCAGCCAGCAAGTGCCGATTCGAGTGCGACTCGAGCCGAGCAAGTTGCGTAGTGTGCGCTTCGGGATCGGCGTGCAGCTCGATACACAGCGTGCCGACGTTCACCTCGTTGCTGGTTGGGAGGACAGCAACTTCTTCGGCGGACTGCGGCGCTTCTTGGTCGATGTGACGCCTGGAGTCGTGCTGTATCCGACTCGGCTTCCGGACTTTCAGAAGCCTGAGCGGCTCCTTCCCGAGGCGCGTGTGCGGGTCGAATTTCGACAACCGGGCTTTCTCGAGGCACGCACGAATGCCTTGCTGCGCGCACAAAGTAGCGCCTACCCCGTGCTGCTCAGCAGCAGCTACGATCCGCGCGCGCCCGTGCTCGGCTACCGCGATCTGCGAGCGTCGGCGGGTGTCGAACGTTCGCTGTGGCGGCTCTACGGGGCGCTCACCCAAAACGCGCAAGTGAGCAGTCCGTTCACCTACCGCGGCGAGCTCGACCCCGACCTCGGCACGGTGGTGATCTCTTATCCAGAGCTCTTCGTGAGCCTCGACGTGCGCAATGATCGCGTGAGTCCCCACCAGGGCGCGTATCTGTCGATGGACACGCAAGTGGCCGGTCTCGGCGGCGACGCGCGCGACGTGAAGCTGCAGCCCGAGGTGCGAGGCTACCTCCCGCTCGCGCGTCGCTACACGCTCGCGGCTCGCGCCAGCATAGGGCTGCTCTTCCCCGGCAACTACGGGCAAACGGTGGCGCCCAACGCCCGCGGAGAAAGCGCTCTGCTGGAGGCCGACCGCCGCTCCTGGGTGCGCGACGTGCAGTTGATGTTCCTGCGCGGCTTCTTTTCCGGCGGCTCCGGTTCGAATCGGGGCTATGCGACGCGCGACATCGGACCCCACGGCGTGGTTCCGTTCTATAACCCCGGGCAGTCGGTGGCGACGGCGGACTGTGATCCGAGAACGTCGAGCAGCTGCCACCTGCCGCTCGGCGGCTTCACGCTCTGGGAGGCGACCCTCGAACTGCGCTACCCGCTCTTGGGTCCGCTGTCGGGCACGTTGTTTGGTGACAGCAGCGACGTCGCACCGAACCAGCTCGAGTTTCGCTGGAATCACCCGCATTTGAGCGTGGGATTTGGGCTTCGCTACGACACGCCGATAGGTCCCGTGCGCTTCGATCTTGGTTGGCGCGTGCCGGGCCTGCAGGCGCCCGCGACGTCAGACGAAGGCCAGCCAGCCACGATCTGGGGGCTACCAGTGGCCGCGAGCTTCGGAATCGGAGAGGTGTTCTGATGGACGCACGGGCAACGCTGAAGCATGGGTTTCGCGCGGGGCGCTGGCTCCTCCGTGCCCTCGGTCTCGTGCTGCTTTGCGTGGCTGCGCTCTGCTTGCTGGCGATTGCGTGCGTCAACTTGCGCTCGGCGAGGGAGTTCGCGAGGGCGCGCGTCAACGCTGCTTTGGCGGGTAGTTTCGCCGGAACCCTGCGGGTCGACCGCATCGGTCATGTGGGCCTCGAGTCGGTGGCTGGCGTCGATGCGCGCGTTTTGGAT
>JAEUAF010000884.1 GCA_019695485.1 Sorangium sp. | reverse complement strand
CCCAGTGCCACCTGGCGTCCCGCTGGCTCCGGCTGCGCCCCCCTGGATCGCTGCCCCAGCGTGCGGCGCGACGGCTCCTCCAGTACCGCTGCCGCCCGCGCCCACGGGACCCGATTGCATCCCATTGCTGCTGCATCCGAGGCTGGCGAGCGAGAGCAGCGACCAACCAAGCTTGAGAAGCCTTTTCACCTCCCCACAGTTGCGCGACCGCCTCCGCACCGGTCAAAGCACCGCGATCTTGCGCGGCTCAGCGCCAGACACATTGTAGCCAGGCGTGATCTTTCAAGCGAAAATCAAGTCGCAGGGCGCGTGCCGTCGACGCGATAGCGAGCCTGATCGAAATGAAAGTGATCCCGGTGCAGTGAGTCGAAAAACGGCGTCAGCACCACTGAGAACACACCCTCATCGTAGAGCCGGTGTGCGACTGCGCGCAGAAAGCGCGCTTCGCGGCGAGTCGGCTCCTCACTCGTCTTCCCGAAGTTCGAGAGCACGCTCACCCTCTGGCCATTCTTCAAGGTCACGCTAAGTAAGTCGATCGCGTTGGCGTAGCTGTGTTCACTCACGAGCTTGAAGCGCGCCATCTTGCGACAGTTGTAGGTGCCACCCTGTTCGATGCGGACGACGCTCTGGCCCAACACGCGCCGCGCTTCTTCGTCGAGAATGCGCTCCGCGCGGGCTAGACCGAGCGCGAGCCGGCAACTCACGAGGGGCGCCGCGTTGTACCGAATTCCGAGCGGACCACGCTTGTAAACGAGGGCTTGTTCCACTCCGCAAGTTGGCAGCTTGCCGTGAGCCGGTTTGACCGGCAGCTCGGCGCGTACGAACTCCACGCCGGCTTCTTTCAAGCGAGCCTCGCAGCCCTCGATGGGATCGGGAGGGCTCACGACCTCGTCGTTCGAGGGGTCGAGATCTGCGCCGCCCGCCGGCGCCACGCTCGGCGCGGCAGGCGGCTCAGCCAGCGCTTGGCTCGCACTCCCCGAAAACGCCACGCAAAGACCCACTAAGTGGGCGCGTAACCGACATTGTCTAAGGGCCAGTGTGCCGCTGACTCGGACCATTGCGGGGTTAGACGGAAGCGCGCGAAAAACCATTGGGTGCGTCGGCTCGACCACTCACGCTAGGATGTTTCCGTGCGACTCTTGTCCCCCGTTTACCTCGGGCTAGCTTTGTCCGCTACGGCCTGCGGCTCGAACACTGAGGGCTCCTCGAGCGGCGCAACCTCGATCAGCTATCCGAAAGGTTGCTCCGATCTCTACGATCCGACGCGCCTGCCGGTCTTCGAACTCGAGATCGCCCCTGACCAACTTTCGCTGCTCAACGCGGACTGCACAGCCGACATCAAGCAGTATCGGCCGGCAACGTTCAGGTACGGCGCAGAGAGCGTGAGCGCGATGGTGCGCGTGAAGGGCAACTGGTCGTGGCGCTGTCAGAAGAAGCAGTTCTTGATTTCCTTCAACGAGACCGATCCAAACGGGCGTTTTCACGGGCTCAGAAAGATCGTGCTCGACGCGCCTTGGTACGATCCATCGCTGCTCGCTGAGCGCTTGGGCTTTTCGTTCATGCAGCGATTCGGGACGCCGTGGTCATGCGTGAACAACGCGAAGCTCATGCTGAACGGCGCGTACTACGGCGCTTACGCGAACGTCGAACGCGTCGACAAGGAGTACCTCCAAAGACACTTTCCTGGCACGCAGGCGGACGGCAACCTATACGACGGCGGGGTCGAGCTCCGCACCAATGAAGCCGTCGGCGACGTCAGCCGACGCGACGCTTTGATGGCGGCGTCGACGCTCGCGACCATCGACAACCTCGTAGACCTCGACGAGGCCGTGAAGGCTTGGGCCGGCAGCGCGATGTTGCCGGATCCGGATAGCTACTGGGCCGGCGTCGAGATCAACTACTTCCTCTACGACCACCCGACGCGCGGATTCTTGTGGTTTCCCTACGACATGGATCTCACGATGCGCCAGGGCACGCTGCATGAAGAGACCTCGAAGGTGGAGTTTTCCGTGCTCCCCGAGTTCGCGCACGCCGACCCGTTTACATATCAAAATCCCGACTGGGGACGCGAAGCGCTCTACCAAACCGTGCTCTCCGACGCTCACTGGTGCACGCGCTTCTTGGAAGAGCTGAGGCTCGCGCGCGCCGCCTACGACGTCGCAAAGATGTCGAGTGACCTCGACACTTGGGGCGCGCAAATTGCGGACGCGGTCGCCCAAGACCCGAACAAGTTCGACACCACGCAGGCTCACTTGACCAGCATCGCGACGCTGAAATCCTTCATGACCCAGCGCGCCGCCTTCGTCGACACCTGGCTCGAAACCGCGACCTGCCCAGTCGCGCGCTGGCCGCGCAATTAGGCTACTCGCTGGCCCCGCACGGCCCCGCACCCGGTGTCGAGGCGCGCAGCGTGTGTTCGCCAACGTCGATGTCGAACGGAATCGTCACGCGACTGTCGAAGCGCCCGTCGGCGTCGGTGGGAACCGAGCCGATGAGCGAAGTGCCGGTCGGGTCGACGAGCATGATGTCGACGCGCGCGTAGGGGCACGCACCGCCGGCGCTGCTTACTTTACCGCTCACGCGCAGGGCAGTACCACGACGCGCGTCCGCAGCCTCGACGCCGAGATCGACGCGCGAGCGGGTTTGCTCGTTTGCCCCGACGGTGGTCGGCAGCGCGAGCGGTGATTGGGCGCTGGATGGCGCACGCGGCGCCGTGCTCGGCACACTGGGAACAGTGGCGCGACGCGCGCCTGGACTCGAGCTCGACGCGCTGGACGCAGCTGGCGCGGCGCCGGACGATTGCGCAGCAGCGAGGCCCCCGCCGCTGCCTTCCGGCCACGCATAGGGATCCGGTGGTGCGACGTGCGGCGGCGCGCCTGCGCGCGTGTCGAGCTCGAAGCGCTGCGCCGCGCCGCCCAGGTCGACGCGATGCCACACACGCCCGTCGTACACTTCGACCCAGGCGTGCGCCTCATTGCGCACGAAGCGCGTCGGTATGCCGAGCCCCTGCGCGGTCAGCAAGAAGCCGAACGCGCGATGGCGGCAGACGCCTTTGCGCTCCAACACGAGCTCCGTATAGAGAGGGACGCCGGACTGCGCCGTCGGCAGATCCGCCGAGGGCGCGAACGAACGAAAGTGCGCCACCAGGGCGGCCACCGCGTCCCGCGGCTTCAAGCTGTGCGAGAGGCCGAGCCGCGTCAGCACTTCTGCAGTCGCGGCGCGAACAGGGCTCGGCAACGGCGACAGCGCCGGGGCGAGCTCCGCATAGGAGACATCCGCATAGTCCGAGCCAAACGCGGCGCGCGGCGCGCCAATGTCGAGAATCAGCCGAACGCGCTTTCTCTCGGGCCCGACGACGAACCAGTTCTCGGCCCCGTCGCGCTTGGTCTCCAGTGGCACGGGGGGTTCGACGCGCAATGCCAGCAAGCGCGCGGACGGACCCACGCTCGGAATGCGCACTGCCACGCCTGGCACCAAGTCGACGAACAGATCGCCGAAGAAGCGATCGTAGCCGTCCGGCAAGGGCCCGCCCACGGACAGCGCATCGAGTCGCTTGCCGCGCACGCCGAGCCCCAGATCGGCGTCGACCGAATCGAACGCGTAGAGCCGCTTGAACGGTGCCACGGACGGCGTGAACGGATCATCGTAGCGGACCACGCTCGGCTCGGTCGTGTCGCGGTCCAAACGGAACGTGGCGTCGATGCTGTCTGGAGTGGAGCCGCCGCCGTACGCGACCTGGCGTGGCGCGTTTGCATCCAAGAAGCCTGGGGCGCTAATGATGCCGCTCGGGGTGCGCTCGGCGGCGGGCATCCGACCGTCCGGCGTCATCGCGCCAAGCTCCAAATCTTCGACCGGGTCGGCGCTGATGAACTCGTGAAGCACGGGAGCGTCCGCGCGCCCGGTCAACGAGAGCGCACAAAGCGCCAACCCGAAGAGCGCTGCCGAGAAGCCACCGCGAAACCGCATCGCCCGAAGTCTGCCACAGATTTAGGGGAGCCCGGTACCCATCGGTAGGCCGAGGTACTACGCTCGGCGGCATGTTGGACCCTGCCAGCATCGACGACGAACTTGCCCGCCTCCCTGAGCAGATGAAGGCGAAGCTTGAACGCTTCAACTTCGACCGCGAGCGTTTCCGTGGTTTCGCAGCGCGCCTCGTGGCTGGGCTCTCATTCGACAATCACGTTCGCGGAACGCTCCGCGCGCCGGCAGCGCAAGACCTCAACGAGCTGCCGCCGCCAGGCAGCGCGGAGCGGGAGCGCGCGGAAGCACGCGGCCGCGCTGCGCTCGAGGCCGGCGAAGTCGCGCTCGCCGTGCTGGCTGGCGGTATGGCAACGCGCATGGGCGGAGTCGTCAAAGCGCTGGTCGAGGCCGTACCCGGTCACACCTTTCTCGATCTTCGACTAAATGAAGTACGAGCGAACCAAGAAAAGTACGGCAAGGCACCGCCGCTCTGGCTGATGGCAAGCAGCGCCACCGAGGCCCCGTTGAAGGCCGCGCTCGGGGCGCGCGCCGACGGTGAGCGCGTGGCCGTATTCACGCAATTCGTTTCGCTGCGTTTGACCCCGCAGGGCCAGATTTTTCACGACGAACAAGGCCAACCGAGCGATCACGCGACGGGGCACGGAGACTTCGTAGAAGCGCTGCAGATGAGCGGCCTGGTGCAAAAGTTCGCGGAGCGCGGCGGTCGCGTGGTGATGTTGAGTAACCTCGACAACTTGGGTGGTACGCTCGACCCCGCGATCATCGGGTGGCACCTCGAACACGGAAAGGCCGTAACGTCCGAGGTCGTCGACAAGCTCGATTCGGATCGCGGCGGCATCCCGGTCTGGGTCGACGATCGACTGTGTGCGCTCGAGGAGTTTCGCATTCCTCCGACGTTCGATCCGGCCAGCGTGCGCGTCTTCAATACGAACGTGTTCTGGTTCGACGCGCGTGTGTTGGCGACGTTCGGAATGCCGTGGACGTTCTTTCAAGTAAACAAGAAGGTCGGCTCCGAGCCGGTCGTGCAGTTTGAACGATTGGTGAACGAAGTGACGAGCTATCTTACGACCCGCTATCTGCGCGTACCCCGCAGCGGCACGGAAAGTCGCTTTTTGCCCGTGAAGGACGGGGAAGAGCTGGCGTTGCGCCGCGCTGAAAATGAGGCCGTGGCGCGCGCGCGGGGGATGATTCGATGAAGACTCGCCTGGCCCCGCTTTCGCTTGCCATCCTTGGCCTCGCCACGAACGCTGGCGCACAATCGTCGTCGGCGCGGCCCACGCCGTTGCCCGCCTACGGTCGCAGCGTCGCCGCCACCGACGACTCCACCGCGCTCGTCCTGAACCCGGCAAACCTTGCCTTCATGCCGGGCGGAGAGCTGCGCTGGACCAGTCGCTATCTCGATGAAGCGGCGCGCTTGCCGTGGCAAGGCCATGCCTTCAGCTTCGCCGTGCCGCTGCCGTTCTCGCTCTCGACGGGTCTGCGCGTCGACTTCGTGGATCCACCGAGCGCGCTCGCCGCTGCGTCGCTACCCTTTCAGTCGAACTACGAGTGGATCACGTGGGGCCTCGGGATCCGTGCGTCGAGCACCACCGCGCTCGGCTTTTCTTACAAGCGCTCGATTTCCGAAAATCGCCTGGTCGATCGCATTGGTTCGTGGACCGGCGGAATCAGCGTGCGCCCGGCCGAATCGCTCGGTCTCTCCTTCGTGGCGCACGACATCGGCAGCCCGCTCAGCCGCAGCGGTCGTGAGCTCGAAGCGAGCTACGATCTGGCCCTCGCCTTTCGACCGCTGAAGACACGCGCGCTCGAACTCGGGCTCGAGGGGCGCTACGTGACCCAGGCCTCTGGTTATTGGGTTCCACGCGCGACGCTGGGCGTCGACATCCCGGAGCTCGGGCGTTTGCGCGGCGAGTTCTCGGTGTCGGATCCGAGCGAGGAGGTGGGGCAGCGAGCCTGGCTGGCGGCAGCGCTGATGAGCTTCGGCTTCAACGGCTATCGTGGCGGGCTCGAGTTCTCCGCTGGCAGTGTGTTCGGTGACGCGCTCGGCAACGACGCCAAGGGCCAAGCCCACAAGAACCTCGGTGTCGATTTGGCCGTGAAGACTTACCGCGAGCCGAGCGCCTCGGATCCGCCGGCGTTCGCGGTGCGGCTGCGCATCGAGAACACGCCGGACGCGCGCGGACACGTCGCGCTACTGCGCCGGCTGTGGGCCATCGCCGAACACGAGCCCTCGGTGGGCGCCGTGGTGCTCGAGTTGCGCTCGGCGCCGGCCGGCTCGCTCGCGCACATTCAGGAGCTGCGCGACGCCGTCCACGAGCTCAGGATGCACGGCAAACAAGTGCTCTGCCACCTGGAAGACGCCGATGGCGGCTCGCTCTATCTGTGCTCGGCGGCGAATCGCATCTTGATGAGCCCGGGAGGCGGCCTGCGCTTTGCAGGGCTCAAAGCGCGCTACATGTATTTCCACAGCTTGCTCGAGAAGCTCGGCATTCGCGCTGACTTCGTGCGCATCGGCGCCCACAAGAGCGCGCCCGAAGCCTTCACCCAGGACAGCTCGAGTGACGTGGCCCGCGCGGACAAGATCGATCTCTTGCAACAGTTCGAGCGCCTGTTCACGCTCGGCGTGGCCGCGGGCCGTCACCTCGACCCGCTCGAACTGCGACGTCGCATCGCGACCGGCCCCTTCATCGCCAGCGAAGCCAAGGAGGCCGGCCTGGTCGACGATCTGGCCTACGACGACGAGGTCGAGAAGTCCGTGGGACAGATGCTCGGGGGCCCAGTCGCGCTGCGCGACGACAAGCACACGGCCTGGGCGCCGACCACCTTCGGCGCCACGCGCGGCGTCGCCATGATCTACGTGGACGGCGACATGGTGGACGGGCGCAGTCAGACCATTCCGCTCGTCGGCATGCGCCTCGTGGGCTCTTACACCATCGCCGAGAATATCCGGCAAGCGCGCGACAATCCGCTGGTGGGCGCGGTCGTGCTGCGCATCGAATCGGGCGGCGGATCCGCCGTGGCCGCCGACGTGATCTGGCGTGAGGTCGAGCTCACGACGAAGGTCAAGCCGGTCATCGTCAGCATGGGCTCGAGCGCCGCCAGCGCGGCCTACTACATCGCGGCGCCGGCCACGCGCGTCTACGCGAACCCGCTCACCATCACCGGCAGTATCGGCGTCTTCTACGGCAAAGCCGACGTCGCCGAGCTGATGCGCAAGATCGGCGTCAGCATCGAAGTCTACAAAACCGCGCCACGCGCCGACGGTGAATCCCTGTTTCGCCCGTTCACCGTCGAGGAGCACAAGGAGCTCGAGCGCAAGGTCGCGCAGTTTTACGAGCAGTTCCTGTCGCGCGTAGCGGCGGGGCGACACCTCACGCGCAACGCCGTGGACGCCGTCGGACAGGGTCGCGTCTGGACCGGCGAGCAAGCGCTCTCGCGCCACTTGGTCGACGAGATCGGAGGCTTGCGCCAAGCGCTCCTCGAGGCGCGACGGCTGGCAGATCTGCCCGATTATGCGCCCGTCATCGAACTGCCTCCCGTCGACACCACGCTGCTCGGCAGACTACTCGGCATCGAGGGGCTTCACGCTGACGCGGCCACGCCGATCGCGCTGCCCTCCGAGCTTTTGACGTTGGCGCGCGCCCTCGCTCCGTTCGTGGTGCATCCGCCAGACCGGCCGCTCGCGCGCATCGAGATCACCGACATCGAGCCCTGATGCCGGCCGACGGCGAGACGACTTCGCTCCGCTTGACTGGCGCCCGCTTTCGCCTGGCCTCGGGCGCGGAAGTGGGCCCACTCGACGCCGAAGCCAGCGCGCGACGCATTGCGCTCATCGGCGATTGGTCCGCCTGGTTTCGGTGCCTCGAGGGTGACGCCGCGTTGATTGCGGGCAGTGCGGAGCTCGACGCGGCGCCCCTCGCGAGCGCGCTGCGTGGGACGCGCGTCGCCCTCGCCCCTTGTGACCCCGCGCTGCCGCTGCATTGGACGTTCCAGCGCTATCTGCAAGAAAGCGCGGCGTTGGGCGGGCGCAGTCAACGCCTCGCGCGTGAGGCGACGGAAGCGGCTTTGGCGCGCTTCTCGCTCGGTCCCAGCGCGGGGCGCACGCTCGGCGCGCTGAGCAGTGTGGAGCGGCGGCTGCTCTCGCTAGTGCACGCGACGCTGGGCGCGCCGCGCGTGCTTTGCTGCGAAGCCCCGCTGCGCCGCTTGAATCTGCCGGCGGCGGAACGAATCGAGGCGGCCTTGGAGCTAGCGGCCGCCGACGCCGCGCTGATCGTCTCGGTCGACGCGGTCCCGGCACTCGGCCCTGCGCGCTCGCTCGTCGATCGCGCAGACGTGCTGCTACTTCGGGATGCCACACAAGCCCGACGCCTAGAGCCCCACGAACTCGAACTCTCGGAACGGCTTCACGCGCTGGTAAGTGCGCAGGCGGACGCCTTCGAACGCGAGCTTTTGGCACGCGGCGTCTCTGCGCGTCGACTGGGTCGCGTGGAGGCCGCCTTTGCATACTTGCCCGCGACGGAACACGGCGACTGCGTGCGCTTTGCTCTGGCACTGCCGGACGGCGCGAGCATCGAACTCGTGCTCGAGGCGGCACGCCGCGCCAACGCACCGCTGCTCGAACTCGTGCCAGGCTGACGTACAGAAAAGTGTTCGCTCAACGCGGCCCGGGACCCACCGTCAGCTGCATCGCCGCGGCACGGTCGAGCACCAGCTTGGCGCGCGCCCGGAGCGCCGGGCGCACTTTCGACAACACGTCTTCGACGGACGAGTGCACGTAGAAGGTGCCATGCCGCCAACGGATCTGAAACAGGCTGAGCAACACGGCCCGCTTCACGGCCGCCCCAAAGCCATCACCCTCGAGAATCACGTGATAGCTGTCACAGCAGTCGACGACGCGCGGCATATGTCCAGTGAGGTACGCACGCACTTTGGAGTCGGGAGCTGGGGCGTCGACCGGCACGCGGGTGACGTAAACGATCGGCGCCCCCTCGCGCGCCTCACACTCGAAGAGCTCTTGCAGCAGGCGGTCGACGTCTTCGCAGGTGGGCGTGCCCCAGACCGCAAACAGCGCCCCGTTGCCGCTGACGAACTCACAGCTCATTTACGCCTACTTCTCGACCCAGGACGAGCCACTCGACCCTCGCACTGACCTTGCACCTACCTCTACGGGAGCCGCGAGCGCTTCGTTAGTCCCACCGGCCCATCTGAGCCAGTCACCCGTTGCCCGGCCCACACGCGGGCACAATCGGCTGAGCCGACCAACACGACTCGAGGTACGTATGCGAGTCAAATGCCGCGACTCAGCCCTTGGACGTGGATGTGGGTTCTACTCTCCCTCTCGACGACCTCCGTTGGATGCGAGGGAAACTCGCCCCAGAACGCGGCCAACGGCGGAACCAGCTCCACTCGCGGCGGGCAGGCGGGCAACGGAGACGCTGGACTCGCGAACGTCAGCGGAAGCGCTAGCGGCGGCGCGGCTTCGGGCGGCAGTCCCAACAGCGCGGGGAGTCCGGCAGCGGGAGGCCGAGCTACCCTCAGCGGGGGAGCCGCCGGCACATTGGGCGCTGGCGGAGCAAGGCAGGGTGGCTCAGCGGGCGCGGCTAGCAGCGCCGGCGGGACACGCGCAGCGCAAGGGGGTGCCAAT
>JAEUAF010000836.1 GCA_019695485.1 Sorangium sp. | reverse complement strand
TGGTCCGGTGGCAATGCCGGAGGCGGGTGACGGCCCCGACGGCCTTTGGGAGGCGCCACCGCGCTCGCGGTGATCGCGCTCTTCGATCAAGAAGACGTTGATGAGCGAATCGACGTCTGCCTTGGCGATTTCGGGGTCTTTGACGTCGATGGTCGGTTCCAGCAATTCGATCAGCGCGAGCAGCGCGGTCGACATGTGCTGCTCGTTCGGGAAGGCGTCGCGGATGGCGTCTTCGCGCTCATCGTCGTTGGTGGCCGAAGCAAGCTCGGCGTACATCGAGTCGATCGAGAACAAGATCTGGGTCGAAATGTCGGCGTGACGTAGCGGTAGGCGGTTGATGGCCGCGAGTCGATCGATCACGCGACGTCGCGCGGCGTCCCCGTCGACCGAAGGGACGGCGTCGGCCTCGAGTAACCCGTCGACCTCCGGATTGCTGGTCGGGCCGCCCTCCGCTGCTTTGCCGTTACGCACTGCGGGTTTCGGCGGCGGCTCTTTCGGGCGCGATATGTCTTTGGTTGCATCGCTCTTCGCAGGGCTCTTGGCGCGCTTGCTGGCGTCCACCAAGTTTGCTGGGGCGGCGACCTTGTCCAGAATGACCTCGGTCCAAAACGCTTCCAGCGGGATGTGCTTGACCAGCGTTGCAAGCGGCACGACATCGAGCAGTCGCTGCTCGTTCAAGGGGTCGCCGCTGCGCCCGTGCTGGAGGGCTGCTTCCACCACGCGCCGTAGATCCTCCAGCGGTAGTGAGTGCGAGATGGTCTCGAAGCCAACACCGTCGGTGACGTCTGCGAGCGAGATCAGCTCTTCGCCAAGCGCGGTTTCGAGCAAGAAAATCATGCCGTCGCGAGCTGCGTCGGCGTCGCCAGCCTGGCCGGAAAAGAAGCCGTCTTCGACTGCGAAAGCGAACAACGCCGGCCGATCCAGGTAACTTACCCGGTCGTCCGCCGAGACCAGCGAGAGGATGTCCGCGGCGGTGGTCACGCCTTCTTCGAGCGCGATGCGCAGATCCTCCGCCGCCGATTCAGCCGTCTTCTTGCGCGCGATCCGCTCGTGAAAGCCCACGGCGCTCGTCAAGATCTTCCCGCGTAGTTCCGGCGCCGCGTCCAACCCCTTCATCAGGTCGATCGGCGTGAACTGTCGGAGGAAGTCGTCGGCTGTGCGCCAACCGCTGTCGAGCGAGTGCGCGACCAGCTGCGAGAGAAACCGATCGGCACCGGTTTTCAGGTTGGACTTTGACGTGAACGAAGACACACCGGACCCAGACTGCTTGGACATCAGAAGGGCCGGATTGTATGTCTCTCTCGCACTCCTCAACAACCGGGCAATGACAGCCGGTAGGTTGATTTTTTTGCGCGCGGGGCAGAAATTTCCGGCTCAGCGCCGCGGAGCGTTTTTCGGCGAGCGCTTGCTGCCGGCCTTCGGGGTGCTCCGAGAGCGGGTCGCCGTGCGACCGGCTCCCACCCATTTGGCCGCCGCCTCCGCAGCGGCATCGTCGAGCCGCGCCAGGATCGCAAGTGCCGGCGCGCCTCGCGCTGGAACACCCACGAAGCATTCGGTCGTCCCCGCAGGGAGAGTCTGGCGCAACGCCTCGAGCTGGTCCTCAGAGAGGAGACTGAGAATGTTGACCAGCAGCAGGCCATTGGAGGTTAGGGCCAGCGCGGCCTGGTTTGCTCGACGTTTCGCCATCGTTGAGCCCTCTGCTGCGAGCGGCGTGCCAAGCGATTTGCGGCCCAAATCCCCACGGAAGGAGTGGCGAGGTGTCTCGATTCGGAACGGGCGGACTGAGTGCGGGCCGCTGTCGTCCCGCTTTGGCACGCGTCGTCGCCCGCCCTGAGAGTTTCGGGCGTAGACTGGGCGTGTGAGCATCGAACGCAGCGCTCCACACGGCCCACGCTCGGTCTCCCTGGCGAGTGTTCACGTAGACGTCACCACTCGACTCGGTGCGCCGACGCTGGCCACGACGACGGGCTTTCCCACCTTGGACGCTATCCTCGGTGGGGGATTGCGCTCCGGCGTGTTGTTTACCGTCGTTTCGCAGCCGGGGATCGGGCGGACGACGCTAGCCCTGTTCATGGCGTACATGGCCGCCCGCTCACGGGCGACTGCGCTGTTCGCCGCCGTTGGCCTCGATGAAACAGAGGCCGTTGCGCGGTTGGCGGCCCGCGCGCTCAATCGAGAGCATCCCGAGCTCGTAGCTCCTTACGGTGCAATCTGGTCAGGCCAGGCGCTCGCGCAGGCCGAGGTGCGCGCGCCGCTCCTCTCTGCGGTCGACACCGTCGTGAAGAAGGTCGGCAGTCACCTGCACTTTCACCGGGCGGGCAGCCTAGAGGCGACGGGTGCGCTCGCGGAATGCGCGGCTGAGCTCTGGCAGCGTCACGACCGAGTCGTGTTGGTCGTCGACGATCTGGAGGGGTTTTTCGCCAGCTCAGATGGTAGTGCCACCAAGCAAACGGCGATCAACGCGTCGGTAGGCGGGCGCGTGATGCAGGTCGCCTTCGACTTGAAGAGCATCGCTGAGCAGGGGTGCGCGGTCGTTGCGACGGCGCTCTCGAGTCACTCAGACCTCGTCGCGCCGGCGTCGACAGTGGTCGCCGAGCTGCGCGCGCAGGCAACTCCCGAGGGTGAGACGGCCGGCCGCGAGGTCCAAGCGCTCGAGTTGGTGGTGCTGAAGAACCGCCTTGGACCGACGGGCGTGGTGCCGCTGCGGATGATTCCCGCGGCGGGTGTGATCGAGGAATTTCGCTGAGCCGTCCGGCCGTCCTCGCCTCCGCCTACGTCGACGGCCTCGCCCGCTAACTCGGCGAAACCCCACAGGGTTCGGGCGTCAAAAATCATACCCACCCGATTGCAATCTGTCGGCGTTCGTCGTAGAAGCGCCCACAAGTATGACACGGAAGTCCGGCTCCAGCCTGTTCGGGCGCTCAGTCCGAGAGTCTCGCCGGGAGCACTTAAACGTAATTGTTCTGAGTACTTAACTTGAGAAATAAGGTCCGGTGTCAGGGCGTGGCATGGTGTGTGCGTTCCGGCGCCACGGGCCTAACTGGGCCTATGCATAACCTAGGTTATTTCGGAGGATGAGAAATATGAAGAAGCTAACTAGCCTGCTCGCGATGGCGGCCATCAGTGCCAGCCTCGCGGCCGTTGGCTGCGGCGACGACGACGACAACAGCGCCACGGGCGGCGCTGCTGGGAGCACGACCAAGGGCGGCGCATCCAGCGGCGGCGCCGGCGGCGCAGCCAAGGGCGGCACGTCCAGCGGCGGCGCCGCCGCTGGATGCGCCGCCCTTGGTCGTGCTCCCAGCAGCGCCGCCCGTGGCGCTGTTGTCGTCGTCGTCGCCGCAGCCAAC
>JAEUAF010000823.1 GCA_019695485.1 Sorangium sp. | reverse complement strand
CACCAACCTCGGGCAGCAAAATGTGTCGCGAGTAGCGATCGAGCTGGGCGGGGGTCAGATTCGCCGGCTGCTCGACGGGGAACTGCAGGTCCTTCCAACGCACGAACCCTGGATTCGCGCTCAACACGTTCTTGTAGCCGAGCTCGCTCAGCGTCTTCGCGGCGAAGGCGCTGCGCGTCCCGCCCGCACAATAAACGACGATCTCAGCCGACTTGTCGGGCAGCTTCTGCTCCGCCTGCATCTCCAGAAAGCCCCGCGGCAAATGCAGCGCGGAAGGGATGTAACCGGCGCGAAACTCGTCTTTCTCGCGAACGTCCACCAACGTGAGCGGTCGCGTGGCGCGCTCGGCCAAGCGCTGCTTGAGCTCTTCGAGGGAAATAGTGCGCACGCTCTTCCGCACATCGGAGAACAAGTCGGAATAGGTCTGGGGCATTCGGGGGTTCCTGAACAAAGTCGCATTTTCCGATGCGACAATTATGAGGAGTCAGCTTTGTGCCTTTTAGCCCAGAGTCAAGCCCGCGGGCAGCCCTTTGCCAGGCGTTCCCAGCGGGCGCCGTCCGTCGCTCGCGTAGAACGCAGATTTTCGGGCCGATTGCCGCAAAATTAAGGGCTCGAGGCTCGCTCGGCCCGTCTTCTCCTCACTCCACCCGTCCTCTTATGGCGGCCCGAGCTCGCAGGCGGCCCGCTGACCAGCGAGGCCCCGCGCGCCGGCGACAACGCGCTCTCGGGACCGCGCTCGGCTGTGGGCCCATCCGCATTGCGCCTATTCGCCCACATGCGCGCCCCTTGCCCGCTTCCGCGAGCTCTCGCCCATCGGCCTACGGCGGCGCGTGCGCCGTTTAACGTATACTGCGGCGACTCGCGGTGGCCGTTCGTATGTCTGCCCAGCATCTCAACAAACCCAATCGCTACGCCACGCTTGAGTCTGCCGATAGGGGCGGGCACTGTGTCAGCTTGGCTCAGGGTGCGGGCACCCGCGTTCCCCAACACGGGGCGATCCCAATGAAGTTCACAGCACAGAATGAGCGCGCGCGAGGAAGCCGCCGATGAACGAGGCAGCAGATGCTTTTGGCACTCGATTGGCGGGGGCGCTGGCCCCACGACGCCCATCGGAGGCGCGCCACGTGCGCCCCGAGACGTCGGGCCAATCAGGCGCGCGGAGGGTGAGCTAACTCCATGACCCAGAACCGCCTCGGTGAGCTGCTCGTCCGCGAAAAGCTCATCAGCTTGCAGCAGCTCCGCAAAGCTCAAGACGAGCAGCGACGCACGGGACAAAACCTCGGCTACACGCTGGCGAAGCTCGGTTACATCCAGGACGGGGAAATCACTAATTTCCTCTCCGCGCAGTACCGCCTGCCCGCCATCAATCTCGACGACTACGAGATCGATCAAGAGGTGATCAAGCTCGTCACCCGCGAGGTCTGCGAAAAGCACAAGATCATCCCGGTTTCGCGCTCGAATTCCTCGCTGATCGTGGCGATGGGCGATCCCACGAACCTGAACGCCATCGACGACATCAAGTTCCTGACCGGGTACAACGTCGAGCCCGTCGTCGCCAGCGAGACCTCCATTCAGGCGGCGGTGGAGCGCTACTACAACGCCGGGCCCTCCTACGAGGAGGTGATGGCCGATTTCGCGCTCGGCGAAGAGGACATCGATTTCGGCGCGGATGAAGAGGAAATCAGCGCGGTCGAGCTGGAACGCGCGAGCGCGGATGCGCCGGTGGTTCGGCTCGTGAACGTGCTCCTATTGAACGCGATCCGAAAGGGCGCGAGCGACATCCACTGCGAGCCCTACGAGAAGCGCTTCCGCGTGCGCTACCGCATCGACGGCGTGCTGCACGAGGAGATGTCGCCTCCCCTCAAGCTCAAGAACGCTCTGGTCAGCCGTCTCAAGATCATGAGCCAGCTCGACATCGCCGAGCGGCGTCTGCCGCAGGACGGGCGTATCAAGCTCAAGCTCGGCAAGGGGCGCGAAATGGACTTTCGCGTCTCGGTGCTGCCGACGATGTGGGGGGAGAAGGTCGTGTTGCGCTTGCTCGACAAGGGCAACCTGCAGCTCGACATGACCAAGCTCGGCTTCGAAATCGAGCCGCTGAAGGACTTTCAGTGGGCGATCAATCAACCGTGGGGGATGGTGCTGGTCACGGGGCCCACGGGGTCCGGCAAGACCACGACGCTCTACTCGGCCCTGAGCGAGCTCAATAAGCCTGCGGTCAACATCAGCACCGCGGAAGATCCGGTCGAGTACAACCTGCCCGGCATCAACCAAGTGCAGATGCACGACGAGATCGGGCTAAACTTCGCGATGTCCTTGCGCTCGTTCCTGCGGCAGGACCCGGACATCATCATGGTCGGCGAGATCCGCGATTTCGAGACCGCCGAGATCGGGGTCAAGGCCGCGCTCACGGGCCATTTGGTGCTGTCGACCTTGCACACCAACGACGCGCCCGCGACGATTTCGCGCTTGCTCAACATGGGCGTCGAGCCGTTTCTGATCACGGCCAGCGTGAACCTGGTGCTTGCCCAGCGCCTGGCTCGCAAAATCTGTGTCGACTGCAAGCGCGAGGTCGACCCGGAACCGGAGGCCTTGCTCGAGATCGGCTGCTCGGAAGAGCAGATCGCAACGGCCAAGATCTACAAGGGTCAGGGCTGCGCCACCTGCAACAACACCGGCTACAAGGGCCGCGTCGCGCTCTACGAAGTGATGCGCTTCCACGATTCGCTGAAGGAGATGGTGCTGCAAGGCGCCTCCGCAGCGGAATTGAAGGCGTCGTGTCTCAAGCTCGGCATGGTCAGCTTGCGCATGGCAGGCATTCGCAAAATGCTGGAGGGCGTCACCACGGGCGAAGAGATCCTGCGCGTGACGATGGCGGACTGATGCGCGCAGCGGTGCGCGACGTGGAAGCGAGGCGCGAATGAGCGGACCCGAAGAGGGAGTCAAAGTAAACCTGCACCAGCTCTTGCGCGCCATGATCGAAAAGGGCGCGAGCGACATGCACATCACCACCGGTGCGCCGCCTTTGTTGCGCATCGACGGCGCCATCGTGCCCTTGAAGCTCCCGCCGCTCTCACCCATCGAGACCAAGCAGCTCTGCTACTCGGTGCTCACGGAAGAGCAGAAGATTCAGTTCGAGAAGAGCAAGGAGCTCGACCTGTCTTTCGGCGTGAAGACGCTGTCGCGCTTCCGCGCCAACATCTTCCTGCAGCGCGGCGCCGTATCGGGCGCCTTCCGTTCCATCCCGTTCAAGATTCTGACGTTCGAGGAGCTCGGTGTGCCGCCGATCGTGGCCGAGCTCGCGAGCAGGCCACGCGGACTCGTGCTGGTCACCGGGCCCACGGGCTCCGGCAAGAGCACCACGCTCGCCTCGATCATCGACAAGATCAACGCGGAGACCCGTCAGCACATCATGACGGTCGAAGATCCCATCGAGTATCTTCATCCGCACAAGCGCTCGATCGTGAATCAGCGCGAAGTCGGCAGCGATACGAGCACGTTCAAGCACGCGCTCAAGTACGTGTTGCGTCAGGATCCAGACGTGGTGCTGGTCGGCGAGATGCGTGACCTCGAGACGATCGAGGCCGCGCTGACCATCGCCGAAACTGGCCATTTGGTGTTCGCGACGCTGCACACGAACTCCGCCATCCAGAGCATCAACCGCATCATCGACGTGTTTCCGCCACACCAGCAGTCACAGGTGCGGGCACAGCTGAGCTTCGTGCTGGAAGGTGTGCTGAGTCAGCTGCTCTTGCCGCGCGCCGGCGCCCCGGGGCGAGTGCTTGCGCTCGAGGTGTTGGTGCCGAACGCCGCGATCCGCAATTTGATCCGCGAAGACAAAGTGCACCAGATCTACACGCAGATGCAGGTCGGGCAGCAGAAGCACGGCATGCAGACGTTGAACCAGTCGCTCTACTCACTTTACGCGCGCCGCCTGATCAGCCTCGAAGAAGCGATGGGGCGCTCCACCGACACCGAAGAGCTGCGCTCGATGATCGAAGGTCGTACCGGGCCGGGCGCGAACGCTTCGCTGTCCCCCGGCCGCGGCTAATAGCTCTGCGCTGGCGCCAAGCGCGTCGCGAGGGTGTCGCGCTAAGTCGCCCCGTGGCGATGCGGGCGAGGCAAAAACGCAAATCGGCCCGCCGATTTACGTCAATTTCGGCGAAATCTGGACGCACCTGAAATGTCCGGCGGGTTTCGTCACAACGACATCCGCACACCCGGGCGTACAAAATTCTCGGCTTCAATTTCCTCAAAGGAGGATAAAACCCAATCTATTTATTGGCTTAAAAGGATTTTTTAGATCAGCGCCGCAGCCCTCAAGATGTCCAAAACATTTCGAAAGGTCACTGCGCGATCGACGTCCTGAAACAATTGAGAAATCCGGGAGCAACGCCGAGGTTGATACGTCATCCGCGAGCCGTCCCGGATTACCCGGGGGCGGTCGCGTCCGCGGACACCGCGGACCTCCTCGATACCCGGAGAATAAGAGATGCGCATGACCCTGCTTGGTACCCACGTGACCCTGCTTTCGTGCGCCGCGGCGCTCATGACGGCAAACGCCTGGGCGGACGACGCGGCTCCCGCCCCCGCAGCTCCCGCGCCCGCTGCTGCGGCTCCTGCCCCGGCTGCCCCGGCGTCGGCCCCTGCCGCCGCGGCACCCGAAGCCGCTCCGGCGCCCGCTCCCGCGGCACCAGCGGCGGCACCCGAAGCCCCCGCTGCAGCCCCCGCGGCTCCGCCCGCTGGTCCGGCTGGTTGGTTTCGTATCGACTCAGACCTCACCGGCCTGCAGCTCTGGGCCGGAGCGACGCACCCACTGGTCGACGGTGTTGGGCTAGCGACCGACGTTTACTTGAACACGTTCGGTTCTGGTCTGCTGGGCGAGTTCGACATCGGTCCGGCGATCACGACCGGACCGTTCACGCTGACCCCAATGCTCGGCTACCAGGTCGACTGGGCGGCAAAGAAGTCAAACTCGATCGTACCGCAGCTCTACTTCACGGGCGGACCCGATCCCGTCTACATGGAGTTCTGGTTCCAAAACTACGAGAACCAACTCTTCACGGACGGCGCACCAAACATGATCTACATGCGCCTGTTCGTTGATTACAAGCTTAGCCAGTACGTCGGCATCGGCCCGGAAATCGAGCCTTGGATTCAGGCGAACGGCGACAGCGGCGTGAAGAGTTTCGTGGTCGGTGGGAACGCCATGTTGTTCAGCTACGGGACCAACAACACGCTTCAACTGTTCCTTGGCTACGAAACGCACAAGGACGCGCGAACGGTGGTCGACGCATCAGGACCGCACAGCGATCGCGCCCTCGGCGGCCGCTTCAGCTTCGT
>JAEUAF010000786.1 GCA_019695485.1 Sorangium sp. | reverse complement strand
CTCGCTGCGCGTGTCGAAATGACGTCGATGCCCGAGCTCGTCGCGATTCTCCACAGTTTCGTGGGCCTGGCGGCGGTGTTGGTCGGCTTCGGCAGCTACTTGATGCCGGGGCCCGAGGCGGGCGCCGAGCGCGTGATTCACGAGCTCGAGGTGTTCATCGGCGTGTTCGTGGGCGCGCTGACCTTCACCGGCTCAATCATTGCGTTCGGGAAGCTGCGCGGCACGCTGCGCAGTAAGCCGCTCTTGCTACCCGGCCGCCACGTGATCAACGTGTTGCTCGTGGCGACGTGCGTCGGGCTCGGCGTGCGCTTCGTCGGCGCGTCCCCGGATGACGGTGTCATAGCGCTCGGCGCGCAGTCGGCCCTCGCGGGAATCGTCGGCATCCACTTGGTCATGGCCATTGGCGGTGCGGACATGCCCGTCGTGGTATCGATGTTGAACAGCTACTCGGGCTGGGCTGCCGCTGCAGCCGGCTTCATGCTGTCGAACGACCTGTTGATCATTACGGGCGCCCTCGTGGGTTCGAGTGGCGCCATCCTCAGCTACATTATGTGTCGCGCCATGAATCGCTCCTTCGTGAGCGTCATTCTGGGCGGCTTTGGCGCCGACGAGGGCAGCGCACCGGCGCGCGCCGCAGGCGAGCCTCAGGGCGAGGTGACGCCGATTCAGGCGCTGGATACGGCGGCGCTGCTTCGCGACGCAAAGAGCGTGATCGTGGTTCCGGGCTACGGGATGGCCGTTGCTCAAGCGCAGTATCCGCTCTTCGAGATCGCCGAGTGGCTGCGCAAGCGCAACAAGAGCGTGCGCTTCGCGATTCATCCAGTGGCGGGGCGCTTACCCGGGCACATGAACGTGCTCTTGGCCGAAGCCAAGGTGCCTTACGACATCGTGCTCGAGATGGAGGAGATCAACGAAGACTTCCCCGAGACAGACGTGGTGCTCGTGATCGGCGCCAACGACATCGTCAATCCTGGCGCCCTCGACGACAGCTCGAGTCCGATTTACGGAATGCCGGTGCTCGAGGTTTGGAAAGCCAAGGCCACGATCGTCATGAAGCGCAGCATGGCGAGCGGCTACGCAGGCGTCGAGAACCCGCTCTTCTTCCACGAGAACACGCGCATGCTGTTCGGCGATGCCAAGAAGAACGTCGACCTGATCCTCACCAGTCTGCGCTCCGAGAGCGACGCGGCTGCCGCGGAGTGAGAGCCTGCGGGCGGTCGCGGATGGCCTCGGTCATTGGTCAGGCCGCCGACGGTCACGCGGTCGGGGTCATGGGCCGGCCAGCAGGTATCCGCTCCTGGAGGAAGATGTCTCCGCTCACGCGGCCGGTTTGCGGGCATTCACTGATCAAGTGGGATCGCCAGCCTGGAGTTTGCCTACATCAGCCACCTAGTTTTCAGGCCTTGCGTTCTGATCCAGGAATGAGACTGGGTGGCCGGTCAAAAGTGAGCTTGCTAGGCCTGACTGCTGAGATATCTTGAGGCCTGGCCAGCGCGGCCGTTCAATCGCACCCCGACGCTGGGTTCCCGCGTCAGCTCCCCTATATAGCGTTCAGTTTTTTGATTCATGGATCCGAAGGCCGGTGACAACCAACTCCTCGACGAACTGCTCGGGATAGATCCGCGCGCGTTCGACGACGAGGAGCGGACGCTCGTTATCTCGCGTTCCGAACCACCGCCGCCCGGTCCCGCTCAGGCAAGTGACCCCGGTGATGAAACTCCGGACGACGAGCGGCAGACGTCCATTCCGCCCGAGGCGGTTCCATCCCGAACGCGCTCCGACGCGCCGCCTTCACTCGAGGCGCCCCCGGAAGCTGCGTTGCCGGCTTCGCACCTGTCGAACGAGCCGCGGGCGGTCGTTGCGGCTCCACTGCATTCTGAGCAGGCAGTCGAGGCGAGCCAGGAAGCACTCGCACCTGTCGACCTGCCGCGTTTTGAGAGCGGCGACTCTGACCCCGCGGCCAGCCCGCCGGTGAGCTCACCCGTTGCGTCACCTCCTCCACTAACTCCGCAGACGCCGGACGTAGCGCGAGAGCCGTCCAATCCTCCGCCACCGTCCGTCGCCGTTGTGTCGTCGCCCGGCGAGATGCTCCTCAAAGGTGGCCCTGACGATACCTTTATCGGGGAGTTGGTCGACGGTCGCTATCGGGTGCTGCGTCTGCTGGGCGTTGGCGGCATCGGTTTGGTCTACCTGTGTCGCCACGAGCTACTCGAGAAACCGGTGGCACTGAAAGTGCTGCGCGCCGAGTACGTGTTGCACGAAGATCTGAATGCGCGCTTCTTGAATGAGGCCCGCGCCGCCTCGGCGATCAAGAGCCCGCGCATCGTCGACACGCTCGACGTTGGCACGCTCCCGAACGGAGCACCGTACTTCGTGATGGAGTACGTCGAGGGCGAAACGCTCGCAGCGTTGCTCGATCGTGAGGGCTCGATGAGCTTGCCGCGCGCGCTCGACGTCGTGCACCAGCTCGCCGAGGGGCTCGAAGCGGCGCATGCCGCGGGCGTCGTGCACCGCGATTTGAAGCCGGAGAACGTGTTCCTCGCGCAGCAGGCCGACGGGCTATTCGCGAAGATCTTCGATTTCGGCATCGCCAAGGTGGCGCGCGCGCGCAAGCGCTTGACGTATGCGGGAGCAGTATTCGGGACGCCCCACTACATGTCTCCAGAGCAGGCACGCGGAGACGAGGTCGATGCGCGCTCTGACCTTTACGCACTCGGCGTGATGCTGTTCGAAATGGTGACCGGGCGTGTGCCGTTCGACGGCGAGGATCCGCTGGCCGTCATGTCACAGCACGTGGATCGGGTGCCGCCGCTCATGGGCAGCATGACGCACCGCTCGATCCCGGCGGATTTGGAGGCCATCGTCGCGCGCTGCCTGGCCAAGGATCCGCGCGATCGTTACGCCACCGCGGGCGAACTCTTGCGCGACATCGATGCGCTGCCGGCGGCGGACCTCGCGGCGCCAGATTCGGCGCGGAAAGTCCCAGAGAGCGCGACAATCGCGGCTGCTCGTTTACCGAGCCTATCGAGCCGCCCGGAAACGTTGCACGCGCATGTGGTCCCCGCGGCCGCGAAACCCCGCGGTTTGAACCGCCTTTTGGCGGTCGCCGCGCTGCTGGCCATTGCGGCAGCCGCCGTGGTCGTGGTTGTACGACGCAGTCAATCGAGCGACTCCAGCGCGGTGGCCGACGCAGCACGAACCCCCGCCGCGAGACCGCTGCCGAGTGTCGCGGGTGCGTCCGATCGCATCGGTACCCAGGAGCCTGCAACGCGCGAGGTGCATTTCGTTCTCTCGCCCATCGATTCTCATGTGTTCCGCGGCGATGATGACCTCGGACCCATGCCCGTATCCGTACAGGTGGTCGAGGGCACGCCACAAACGTTGACGGTTCGGCGCAAGGGGTACACCACGCGTCGAGTGGTGGTCGACGGTTCCGAGACCCGCGTCGTGGTGGGCCTGATGCGGGCCGAGCCGCAGGTGAACCTCAGCAAAGTGCCGCCGGTCATTCGCCGGAAGTTCTGAGCCGCCCGTCTTTGGTGCTTGGCTCTTGGGTCAGCGCAGACAGAGCACGAGCAAGCTCATTCCGGCCAGGCCGAGCGCGAAACCGATCGCGACCGCTCGCAGCACGCGCGCCAAGTCCTGATTTTCGCCCCCAATCACCATCACGTGAGACTTTTCGGTCATGGGCTCCCCAGCCTGTGAATGCACCGCGTCCATGTTTCTTTTCTAGCAATGCGCATGCCATCGTCGGTCAGCGAATTTTTGCGCGGATTTTGGGGTTGAGGGCGCAGAGCTGTGCCAACCGAGTGTGCCGCGCAGCACCATAGGTGACGCGCCACGCCGCCCGAACCGTGCACACTGCGAGCGCTTTTGCGGCGCGGCCCCCTGCCGGATTTCGATTCGATCTGCGCGACCGGTCGAGCTCTGAGCCGGCGGATCGCAGCTCGCTCTGTTTTTCTGGTGTGGCCCAGAGTTCGGGCGGCCATTTCAAGCGGGCACCCGGGTGGAGTAAAACGCTGCGCTATGCCCGAGTTCATTTTCACGATGCAGGAGGTGACGAAGGTCCATCCTCCCGACAAGAAGGTTCTCGAGAACATCACCCTCGCCTTCTACCCAGGCGCCAAGATCGGCGTCATCGGCGGTAACGGCTCAGGCAAGAGCTCGCTTTTGCGGATTATGGCCGGGGTCGACAAGGAGTTTCTCGGGGAAGCTCGCCCCTATCCGGGCACCAAAATTGGCTACTTCGCGCAGGAGCCAGAGCTCAACGATTTCGCGCGCGTGAAGGACGCCGTCGACGACGCCGTTCAGGACATCAAGAAGCTCGTCACCGACTACGAAGCGCTCAGCATGAAACTGGGCGAACCGATGTCCGACGCGGAAATGACCAAGGTTCTGGATCGCCAAGCCGCGCTTCAGGATCGCATCGACGCGGCGGACGCGTGGAACCTGGACCAGCACGTCGAGATTGCGATGGAGGCGCTACGTCTGCCGCCCGCCGACGCTGAAATCGAAAAGCTGTCTGGCGGCGAAAAACGGCGCGTCGCGCTGTGTCGCATTTTGCTGAGTCGCCCCGACATGCTGCTGCTGGACGAACCGACGAACCATCTCGATGCGGAATCGGTGGCCTGGCTCGAGCGCTATCTCAAGGAATTTCCCGGCACCGTGATCGCGGTCACCCACGACCGCTACTTCTTGGATGACGTTGCCGAGTGGATTTTGGAGCTCGATCGGGGACGCGGATACCCGTTCAAAGGCAACTACTCGGGCTGGCTCGAGCAGAAGTCGCAGCGGCTCGCCGTCGAAGAGAAGCAAGAGAGCGCTCGGCAACGCAAGTTGAAACAAGAGCTCGAGTGGGTTCGAGCCTCCCCCCGCGCCCGTCAGGCCAAGAGCAAAGCGCGCCTCTCGGCGTACGAACAATTGGTCGACCAGGCCAACAAGGGGCCGGGCGACGCGGCCGAGATCAGCATGCCGCCCGGGCCGCGGCTCGGTGACCTCGTGATCGAAGCCGAACATCTCGGTAAGGCCTTTGGTGATCGGCTGCTGTTCGAGGACCTGAGCTTCCGCTTGCCTCGCAGTGGCATCGTCGGAATCATCGGTGCCAACGGCGCCGGCAAGACCACGCTGTTTCGCTTGCTGGTTGGAGAGGAGCGCGCCGACAGCGGCGAATTGCGTATCGGCGAAACGGTGAAGATCGCGTATGTCGACCAATCTCGCTCGTCGTTGAAGGGCGAGAACTCGGTCTGGCAGGAGATTTCGCTGGGCGAGGACAAGATCGCGCTCGGCAAGCGTGAGGTCGCGTCGCGCGCCTACTGCGCTTGGTTCGGCTTTCGAGGCAGCGACCAGCAGAAGCGGGTCGGAAGCTTGTCCGGCGGCGAGCGCAATCGCGTGCATCTCGCCAAGCTGCTCAAAGAAGGCGGCAACCTGCTCTTACTCGACGAGCCGACCAACGATCTCGACGTCGACACCTTGCGCGCACTCGAGGAGGCGCTGTTGTCCTTCCCCGGTTGCGCCGTGGTAATCAGCCACGACCGTTGGTTTCTCGATCGCGTGGCGACCCACATGTTGGCGTTCGAGGGCGACAGCAAGGTCGTGTGGTTCGAGGGCAACTACCAAGCCTACGAAGAGGACCGCAAGCGACGCATGGGCGCCGACGCCGATCGTCCTCACCGCATCAAATACAAGAAGCTCAAGCTCGGTTAACGCGCGCGCCGAACGGCCACACCGGTCGAGCGCAGAGCCGGCTCGCTCCGACGTAGAGGCCGAGCCAGATTGGGGCGAGCAACGCCGCGACGCGCGTGTTGTCTTGCCCCACGTGCGGTAGCCAAGACACGAGCAAGGCGACCACGCTCGTGGCCGCGCACGTTTGGAGCACCCGCTGGGTGAGCCGCGTGGACCGCGCGCGGCCCAAGCTGAGTCCGACGCCGAGCGCGACGAGCGCGAGGGCCCATGGCGGACACACCAAGATTTTCTCGTTACGATACGCCGACCAGTGCTTGGTAAATGCCCAGAACACGACGAACACGCTGCCGAGCAACCCCAGCACGAGCCCCAATAGCGCGCTGAGCACGCCGAACGCGATGCGCGCAACGCGGGACGCCGCAGACGCTCGCCCAAGCCCGGCGAGTCCGAGCCCGACGGCGGCACCCAGCGCACCAAACCACGGTGCGCGAAAGGGCGGAGTCTTCCTGCTGGGTGGGCGAGCGGCACCGAGCAGCGTTCGCTCACTTCTTACCAACGGGACACTGACGCCGTGATCGCTGTGGCGGACGAGAGCCAGGGCGTCGTGCAGCTCCTCCGGTATGAACAACTCTTGCCAGCGCGTGGTGGGCCCGTCCGTAAGCGGCCCAAGCGCTAGGTCCAAGCCGAAATAGAGCCAGCCCGCGTCCGCGGTGAGGCGCTCGGTGTGCCCTCTAAAGCTGAGGCGCCCAGGACCCACGATTTGTCGCTCGAGCGCGCCGCCCAGCAGCCGATTCAGGGCGTCGCGGACGCGTGTCGAGCAGTTGTCGTAGTAATAGTCGTAGTTGTAAAAACGGTTCTCTTCGAGCGCGTTCTCCTCGAGCGCGTCAGCCAGAGTCGCGCGTTCTGACTCGCTAAGTGCTAATTCTTGCGCAGTGATGCTGCGCTGCTGGCCCGCGTAGAAGCGCAGCGTGCGGGGTAGCGTCGAGACGCTCAGCCAATAGCGAAAGCGGCCCGCCATGAAGTCTTCCACGCCTGCAAGACCGTGGAAGGCGAAGGTTCCAAAGTTGTAAATCCTTGCGGGCTCGCTATCCCACTCCAACAAAATCGCATTGTGCCCGAAGCGCGCGAAGGCCGCGTCGCCTGGCCCCATGGTCAGCACCGAGACCCGGCTCGGGGCGCGTGTCGCGCTCGGGTCCGCCCAGGCAGCGGAGGTCAAGAAGGAGACAGCGAGCGTCGCTGCGGTGCTCGAAAAGGCCCTCATCAGTAGTAGTCTCGAGCTTGGCCCACGCGTCGCGGCATGTCCACGGCGCTGGCGGGCGCGCGTAGCGCTCGACGGGCACGCTCTCGATGCTACCCGCGCGAACACTGGCGTCGCCTACAAATTGCCGTATGCTCGGCCGCGTGATTCCCTTGCTTCGGCGACACGGGAGAACCGC
>JAEUAF010000716.1 GCA_019695485.1 Sorangium sp. | reverse complement strand
GGGGCGCTCGACCTGGGGCAGCGATGCACCTCCGCCACTGCCTGAAATGTCGCCGCACTGAGTCGCTCGGAGCAAGCGCTTGCGCAAGGCGCTTGGCTAAAAGCGACCCGCGTAGCTCAAGCCATAGAAGCCCGGGCCCGCGACTGGGGTCAGCGCGCGCTCGGTCTCGTTCTTGGCCGAGGTGCTGGTTCCGCGGGGCGTTAGGAAGTACCAAGCCAAGCCCGCGCCTGCCACGAGCACGCCGCCAACGCTGAGCACGCCCCCAGTCAGCACGCGCTTGCGCGCACTGTTGCCCGCCTCGATGTCGGCCGGGTCCGGGCACATCCGATTCGGGCACTTCTTCTCTGCGGCGCTGACGTCGCTCTTAGCCGCGGCGTAAAGAATAACCCCCACAATCGTGACCGCGCCGCCGGCGCCAATCACGACCAAGGGCGCGATCGGGACTTTCTTGCCAGCGCCCGGATCCGGGGCGACTGGCGGCGGAGCGGGCTGCGTGGCGGGTGAGAGCGGTGCAGGCGCAGCGGGCACTGGAGCGGCTGCGGGCGGCTGCGCTTTCTCGCCCTCCATTTGCTTGTTCAGGACTTCGATGCGGCGCTCGATCTTGTCCTTGTCGGGACTCGTCGGCACGCGCGCGACGTAGGTCTTCAACGCGACGATCGCTTGTGGCTTGTTGCCGTTGAGCTCGTAGGCGCGCGCGAGGTTCAAAAGCATGCCGTGGGCGGTGCAATCGCGACGGTAGGCGTCTTCCCAGTAGACGATGGCGCGCGGATAGTCCGCTTCGTCGAAGGACGCGTTTCCGGCTTGAAATGCGCCCTTCGCGGCCGTCACGTCGGTCTCGGTGGGTTCGTGTCCGCACTCGGCGTACTGCTTCACGTCTTCGGCTCGAGCGAGCCCGACCGTCAGCAAAGCGGTCATGACGACGGATGAAGCAAGCGACTTTCGCATTCGCGACACGGTCCCTCCAAGAACGAGTGGGCAGCTCGCTCGATAGCACAGGGAGGCGCTCCGCCGAGAGGTCAATCGACGGCGCGCGCCCTCCGCGCAGCTACCACGCTCGTTCGGCCGCGTGGCCGCCTGGCTCGCGCGACACTGCCGACATTGGCCACCAGCGTAGGTCGCGCGGCACCGCACTCGCGCCAGCGACCTGCGCGACGCCAGCTCAATGGGACGCTCGGAGCCTGGGATGCTAAAGGGCTCGGGCAATCCCCGTCCGCGCGCGGTATTTCATGCTGCCTGAACGTAAGCAGATTCTGGTCGTCGATGATGAGCCCAACCTTCGGCGCGTGCTTGCGGCGCAGCTCGAACGCGATGGCTACGACGTGCACACCGCGGAGGACGGCGAGCAAGCGCTCGGCCTCTTGCGCGAGCATCACATCGACCTCGTGATCACCGATTTGCGCATGCCAAAGCTCGACGGCATGGAGCTCTTGCGGCGCATCGTGGTGCTCGATGACGAGCTTCCGGTGGTGATGCTCACCGCTCACGGCACGGTCGACAACGCCGTGGAAGCGCTGAAGACGGGCGCTTTCGACTACATCACGAAGCCGTTCGACCAGGTCGAAGTGCGCACCATCGTGCGCAAGGCGCTGCGCACGCGTGACCTCTCGGCGACGGACGCCTCGCGCGTGCCTCAGGCCCAGCAAGAAGGGGCGCGCTACGGCATCATCGGGCAGAGCGCGGGCATCCTCGACTTGTACGCGGTGCTGGAGCGCGTGGCCGACACGCCGACCACCGTGCTCATTACCGGCGAGAGCGGCACCGGCAAAGAGCTCGTGGCGCGGGCGCTGCACGAGAACTCGTCGCGCCGCGACAAGCCATTCATCAAGGTCAACTGCGCGGCCATCCCCAAAGACCTGATGGAGAGTGAGCTCTTCGGCTACGAGCGCGGCGCCTTCACCGGCGCTGTGGGCTCGAAGCCGGGGCGCTTCGAGCTCGCGAGTGGCGGCACGTTGTTCCTCGACGAGATCGGTTCGATCCCGGTCGAGATGCAGGTGAAGCTGTTGCGCGCGCTGCAAGAGAGCGAATTCGAGCGCGTGGGCGGCATCAAGACGATTCGCGTCGACGTGCGCCTCGTTGCCGCCACCAACAGCGATCTCAAGAAAGAGATTGGGCTCGGCACGTTCCGTGAGGACCTTTACTACCGCCTGAACGTGGTGCCGATTCGCTTGCCCGCCTTGCGCGAACGCTCGCAAGACATCGCGCTCTTGACCCGGCATTTCATCGAGAAGTTCAACACGCGCTTGAAGAAGAGCGTGATCGGCATCGACGCCTCGGCGCTGGCCGTGCTCGCGAGCTACCCCTGGCCGGGCAACATTCGCGAGCTCGAAAACGTGATCGAGCGCGCCGTGCTGTTCTGCGACAAGACCGAGATTGAAAGCGCCGACATCCCGAACGAGATCCGCGGTCTGACGCAGTCGCCCTCGTCGACACCGACGCCGCCCCAAGCCTCCGCCGCCGCGCTCGCCGACGGCCTCAAAGAGCAGGTCAAGGCGGCGATGAGTCGGCTCGAGCGTGAGCTCATCGTGCGCGCCCTCGAGCAGACTCACGGCAATGTGACGCATGCAGCGCGGCTCCTCAAGATCTCGCGCAAGGGGCTGCAGCTGAAGATGAAAGAGCTCAACTTGCGCGAACGCGACGACGCCAAGGAGTCGTGAGATTTTGGCGGCGTCTCACTGACCCTACTCGCCTCGGGATTTTCGGGGGCGCATGCGGACTCTTGCTCGTGCTGGGAGCTTGTCGAAAATGGCAAGACCCCGCGCCGCGCCCGGCCACTTCTGCAGAAGCAGCGGCGAGCGCCAGCGCAAAAGCGGCCCTGCCCGCAGCGTCGTCCGCGCACGCTCCGAAGCCGAAGGGTTCGATCGGGCCGCCGGAGCCGCTCCCTGCGCCGCGCCAAGGCATGATCTGGATCCCGGGCGGCGCGCTGGTCGCCGGCACGCCGCCCAACGACTTGCCGCGCAAAGTCGACGAGGAGATGCCTGGGGAGCAAGTCGTGCTGCACGGCTATTACATCGATGTCTTCCCGTACCCGAACGAGGAGGGCGCGATTCCGCTCACCAACCTGACGCAGACGGACGCGCAGGCGCTCTGCGTCGAGCGCGGTAAGCGCCTTTGCACAGAGCTCGAGTGGGAGCGCGCCTGCAAAGGCCCCCAAAATCTGGCCTACGAGTATGGCCCGCGTCACCGACCCGATCGCTGCGGCACCGGCGTCGCGCCGAGCTTGCGACCGGCAGGGCTGCGCGTCGGCTGTCGCAGTGACTTTGGTGTGCGCGATTTGCACGGCGGCGCCTTCGAGTGGACGGCCAGCGCCTGGGGACGCGGCGCGGACGGCGCGCTGTTCGCGGTGCGCGGCGGCAACTCGACCGCCGGCGATGTGGTCGGACGTTGTGCCAATGGTGAAGGTCGAGCGGCGACCACCAAAAGCGGTGTCATCGGCTTTCGCTGCTGCGCGGGTCCCGTGAACGAGACCGAAGTGGATTTGTCGGTGCGCTGGGGGAAGCACCTCGAAGAGTTCGAACGCGTCGAGCGCGCGCGGTCGCAGCGCCTGCTGGCCGCGCTGCCTGATGAGGCGCACACGATGCTGCAACGCGGCGGGGCGCCGCGCATCGAGCGGCTCTGGATGTGGCGACCCACCGGAAACGAAGAACTCTGGGTCGCTGCCGTGTGTTCGGGGATCGGCACGCGCCCCTCGTGCGGCGTGCTGGTGGCGCGCGACGATCTCGGCAAATCGAACACAGTGGCCTGGGGATCGAGCGGGCTTTACATCGCTTCGCTGCACCAGGAACAAGATCCGCGCGACGTCTGGCTGCTCGGTGGCGACGAAGTCGGCCGCTTCAAGCGGCTGATTGCCTACGCCTGGGGTCGGGTCACCATGCACCCCGAAGATCGCCGCGTCGGCAAGCCCGAGGAGAAGAAGTCAAAGAAACGCAAACCTCATGGTGCTTCGCAGTAGGAATCAAGACGCATGGCGAGCCCCTGCTCGTGGCGCGCCAGTCGCTCGAGATCGCGCCGAGCCTCCTCAATCTTTCGCGTGTCTTGCGCTTCGAGGGCAGCACCAAAATTCGTGGTGGCGCTGGCCGTCGACTCGAAGAGCGTCGCAAACTCGCTCACGAGCGCGGTGCCGGCGCTGCTCGAGAGGCGCGCCTGGCGCACCTCCGCGGCGAGCGCTTTGTAGAGCGGCCCGAGCGCTCGGTACTCGGCGGCAGAGCCCTTGTGGAGGCTCGCCTCCACCTTGCCGAGGCCAGCATTCACGATGGCACCGAGCCTTCGACACTCGTGAGTCTTGGCCAACCGATTGCAGCTCGTCAGCAGGAGCAGCGAGGTCATAGCGAGAATGCGAAAGCGCACGGCGCCCTCCTTTAGCACCCCTCGCTGCCCGGCGGAGCGGCTTCGCGCACGTGGCGCGGGGCAGCGAAAGAGGCGCCTGACCGAGCCGGGGCTGCGCCGAGGAGGCCATTTCGAGCGCGCGCGGCTCGGCGGAGCCGGCGGCGTGCTCGCGCTTTTGTGCGCCTTTGTCGGCTGCCGCGACGAACAGGCGCCCCCAACGCCGCAGAAAATCGGCGCTGCCTCCGCGGA
>JAEUAF010000649.1 GCA_019695485.1 Sorangium sp. | reverse complement strand
AATCTGTTCTCACCCGGCTTGCTCGACGTGAGCATGTCGCGCGCACTGCCACAGCACCGCCTCAACGAGTATCTAGGCCAAACGGCGCTCGGCCGCTTGGGCAGCGTGGAGGAGATGGCGCGCATGGCCGCCTTCCTCGTATCCGACGACAACAGCTTCATGACCGGCGCGAAAGTGGTCGCGGACGGCGGGTTGTGAGGCAGAAAATGTCCGAAAATGTGCGGGACATTTTCAGGGAAGGGTTCGACGAGTTCGCGCGCTTCATCAATCCGCTGATCGCTCAGCGGGCGCGGCTCGCAGGCGAGCCGATTCGCTTCGTGCGCGCGCTAGACGGCGTGCTGCTCGACGCCGAAGGGCAATCCTACGAGGATTTTCACGGCACTCAGATGCTCGGGCATCGGAACCCGAGCGTCGTCGCGGCCCTGCAACAGTTCCTCGCCTCGGACGCTCCGAACTGGTTTCCGTCGCGGGTCAATCCCTGGGCGGGCCGGCTCGCGAGGCGCCTCTGCGAGCGCAGCGGCTACTCGAACGTGTACTTCGGCATGAGCGGCGCCGACGCGGTGGAAGCGGCGCTCAAGCTGTCGCGCGCGGCCACCCGCAAGCCACGCATCATCGGGCTCGAAGGCGGCTACCACGGCTGCAGTTTCGGAGCGGTCTCACTGATGCACGACGGCCCCTTGCACGACCCGTTTGCGCCCCATCTGTCAGGCGCCGAGAAGATCCCGTTTGGGGATATCGACGCGCTGACTCGCGCGCTTTCCGAGCGGGATGTATGTGCCGTGGTAGTGGAGCCAATCCAAGGCGAGGGGGGTGTGCGCGCGCTGCCGGCGCCCTTTGTCGAGGCGCTGTGCGCGCTCACCGAGCAGGCCGGCGCATTGCTAATCGCGGATGAAGTGCAGACGTCACTCGGCCGTTCCGGTCGCTTCCTCGCGAGTGAACGCTGGCCGCGCAGGCCGGATGTGGCCCTGATCGCGAAGACCCTGGGCGGCGGGTTGATGCCGATTTCGGCCATGCTCTGCCAGCGGGAGGTCTTCGAACGAGCCTACGGTCAGAACTTTTTCATGGGTGAAGCCCACAACTCGACCTTCGGATTCAATGGGCTCTCTTGCGTGGCGGCGCTGTCGACGTTGGAGTTGCTGAGCGACGAGCTGATCGCGTCCGTGAGGCAACGCGGCGCGGCGTTTCTCGATCAGCTCACTCTGGCGCTCGCCGAAAACCCGCTGTTCGAGGAAGCACGCGGCTCGGGCTTCATGTTGGGCATCAAGCTGCGCCAGCCCACGCATCCGTGGCTCTCGTTCGAGCACTTCGGCTGGCCTGAGCTGAAGGACCAGCCGAGCATTGGGCCGCTGCTGTGCCACCGCCTGTACCGGCGCGGCTTTTTCGCCTTCGTGTGCGGCCACGATTGGAGCATTTTGAGGCTGCAACCGCGCTTCGATATTCCCGCGGAACGACTGTCGGAGTTTGCGCGCGCCTGCCGCGAAGAGCTCGATCAGATAGGAGCTTTGAACTGATGGCGGCCGGGATCGACCGCATTTTGCAGCGCGGGTTCGACGACTACCGTGAATTCGTCAACCCGTACGTGTCGCGCCGCACCGAGCTCACGGGCGAACCCGCGCGGGTGCCGCACGTCCAGGCTGGCCGCATCGTCGACAGCACGGGGCATGTCTTCGAGGACTTTCACGGGACTCAGTCCTTCGGCCACCGCCACCCGGCCATCACCGAAGCCGTGCGCGAATTTCTCGAATCAGACTCGCCGGCTTGGTTTCCGGCTCGCGTAAATCCGTACGCGGGGAGCCTCGCCAGACGCCTGTGTGAGCGCAGCGGCTATTCGAACGTCTTCTTCGCGAATTCAGGGTCGGAAGCGGTCGAGGCCAGCTTGAAGCTCGCCCGCGCGCTGTCACGTCGGCCGCGCGTGCTGTCGCTCGAGCGCGCGTACCACGGCTGCACGTTCGGCAGCTGCAGCCTGATGTCGCCTGGGCCGTTTCGTGACCCCTTTGGGCCGCATTTGCCAGGTGTCGAGAGCATTCCTTTCGCGGACAGCGACGCGCTTGCCAAGGCGCTCGCGCCGGGGGACGTCGCGGCCGTCGTGGTCGAGCCCTTGCAGCTCGAAGGCGGGGTTCGCGCGCTGCCAGCGCCGTATATCGCCGCGCTGTGCGAGCTGACGGCGCGCCACGGCACCTTACTCGTGGCCGATGAGATTCAAACCGGGCTTTGCCGCGTAGGGCGCTTTCTGGCGAGTGACGGCTGGCCGCGCCGACCCGACTGCGTGGTCGTGGGCAAGCACTTGGGCGGGGGCCTGTTACCGATTTCGGCCATGCTCACGCGCCGCGAGCTGTTCGATCGCGCGTATGGCAAGGATTTCGAGAGCGCCGAGTCTCACAACTCGACCTTCAGTGGAAGCGCGTTGCCCTGCGTGGCCGCGCATGCCGTGCTCGATCTGCTCACGGACACGCTCGAGGCGCGCGTCCAGCAAGTGGGGGAGCGCTTGAGAACCGAGCTACAACGAGCGCTGGCCGGGCTCTCGCTCTTCGGGGAAGTGCGTGGCGAGGGGCTGATCGTCGGCATTCAGCTCAAACCCAGCCAGCACCCGTGGCTCTCCTTCGAGCACTTTGGCATGCAGGAAATGGCCGAGCGCCCGAGCATCGGTCCGCTGCTCTGCCATCGCCTGTATCGGCGCGGCTTCTTTTGCTTCGTGTGTGGGCACGATTGGAGCGTGCTGCGCGTCTTGCCGCGCTTCAACATCGAGCTTGAAACCGTCCACGCATTCGTCAAAGCCATCGGCGAGGAGCTCGCGTTTCTGTGCAATCTCGATTGAGTGAGCCGAAAGCGCTGGTGTTCGGCGGCAGCGGCGTGGTGGGCGCCGAGGTCCTGCGCGGGTTGGCCCGCGCGGGGGTGCCGACCGCCTTCACCTTCAACCGCTCGCACGAGCGCGCCCACGCCTTGGCCGCGGAGTTTTCGCAGCGAGCGCTAGAAGTCGAGCTATCGAGCCCGAACGCGACGCGCGCCGCGCTGCGCGCGCTTCAGGCCGAAGGCTTCAGGGCCAACGTGTTCATTCATTGCGCCGGGGTCAATCGCTTGGCAAAGCTCCGCGACCTTACGGACGAGGATTGGCAGCTCACCCAGGCCGTGAACCTGCAATCGGCCTTCATCGCAATCCAAGAGCTCGCTCCGCAGATGGCCGCCGAGAAGCAAGGCCACATCGTGTTGGTCGGGGCGCTCGATCGGACGCAGTCGGCGCCGATGCCGATCCACTTCGCCGCTTTGCAGGGCGGGCTTTCTGCGCTGGTGATGGCCGCCGCCAAAGAGCTTGGGCCGAGCGGCGTGTGCATCAACCTGGTTTCGCTCGGCCTGCTCGAGGGCGGGCTCTCGCGCGAAGTCGATGCCAAGCTCGTCGCCGATTACAAGAATTTCAGCGCGTTGCGTCGCCTCGGTCAGCCCGCGGAGGTCGCCAAAGCCATCCTCTGGCTCGCGCTCGAGAATACGTACATGAACGGCCGGGTGCTGGCGGTCAACGGAGGCATGTGACCGAGATCCCACGGCTCGTGACGGTGGTGGCCCCGGCGCTGATGTTCGGGTCATTCTTAGTCGAATTCGTGATCAGCCGCGCAGTGTTGCGGGACGAGCATCACGAGCTCAAAGACACGGCCACCAATCTCGTGATTGGAGCCGTGTACCTGGTCACGGCGACCTTGCAGGGGACGTTGGTGCTCGGCGCCTTCGTCGCGCTCTGGGCCGTTTCGCCGTGGCGTTGGGACATGAGCTCGCCGTGGAGCTGGCTCGCGCTGTTCGTGGTGGAAGATTTTCTCTACTACTGGTCACACCGTGCCAGCCACCGACTACGCGCGCTGTGGGTCTCGCACGTGGTGCATCACAACTCGTCCAAGCTCAACCTGAGCACGGGCATGCGAAACTCGTGGGTGGGGGGCTACTTGGACTGGGTCTTCTTTCTTCCGCTCGCCGCGCTGGGCTTCCATCCGCTGTCGGTCGCGGTGGTTCAAGCCGCGGCCACGGCCTGGGATTTTCTGACTCACACCCAATACGTGGGTCGAAATCGCGTGCTCGACCTGATCTTCAACTCGCCCTCGAACCATCGTGTCCATCATGGGGCAAGCCCCGAGTGCGTGGACAAGAACTTCGGTGGCGCGTTGATCGTGTGGGACCGACTGTTTGGCACGTATCAGGCGGAAAATGCGCCCGTTAGTTTCGGAACCCAGCCGATGCCGAGTCGCCCGTACCACCCGATCTACCTGCAATTTTATCTGTGGCGGCAGCTGATTCTGGACGTTCGACGTTCATTTGCAGAGCTACTGCGGTCATCCAAATCAGAAGAAACGCCGTAGCGAGCCGGTGCGAGATCGGCAAAAGCAGGCTTGGCGCGCCGCCCACGAGCAACTGCTGCGCATAGAGCCCGACGCCGACGACGATGCAGAGCAGCGCGACGGCGCTCAAGCGCGCCAGGCGATGCGTGCGTGGCTCGCCCGCGAGACCGACAATGCTGAGCACACCCGCCACCAGCCCTGGACCGCCCCCGGCGAAGGCCGCAGTCGCGTGGAGCTCATAAGCCACCGCGGGCGGTGTCAGCGGCAGCGCGAGTAAGCCCAGCGTCGACACGCCGCCGAGGATCCGAATGGCCGGGCCCAACGCGGTCCGCTTGGGAAAGCAGGCCGGCAGGACCCACCACACGAGACCAATCCCGAGCACGAGCGCGAGCATCGCGAGCGGCGTCGCGATGGCCCCAACAGGGTTCGCCTCACCGTTGAGTGCCGTGCGTCCCAACAGATCACACAGGAAATTCCGAAGTAAATCGTGGCCCCGAGCGCGCGGATCCGCCCATGTGCCGCCGGGGTAACTGGCCATCGACAGGGCGATCAGGGCCATGAAGGCGCCCAGCGACGTCAGGATGCACTTGGACGCGAATCGCATCTCACTCCTCCGGAGCAGGCGCGCTGCCCGTTGGTTCGACCTGCAGAATCTCGCCCAGCACTCCGATGAGCGGTAGGTACACGAGCCCGATCAGCACGTGCAGATAAAAAGTAAGCATCCGGAACAGCAGGACTACGGCGAACGCCCTACCACCCGGCAACACGCCCCCGAAAAATAGCGCCGCGCTGGCCTCTCCAACCCCCGCTCCACCTGGCGTCGGCGCGAGGTACAGAAAGCCCTGGTAGATGACGGCGATGGGAGCCACCTCGAGCCACGAGCGGGCGCCGAAGGCGGCCGCGAGCACCACCAAGATCCCGACGAAGTTCCCATAGTAGACCAGGTGACTCGCCAGGATTGCCAGCAGGCCCCGCGCTCCCGCGCGTCGGAACACGGCCAGCCGTTGCACGGCGTTGCGTGCTTCGCGAGCGAGCGCCTCGAGGCTGCGTTGAAACAGGGGATTCGACAGCCAGCGCGGTTCTGCGAGGGCCAGCGCCAAGCGGTCGATCAGACGAATCATGCCCGTGGGCCAGAAAGTGCCGGCGATCAGCGCCCCCAGCAGCACGGACACACCAGAGACTCCGCCGAGCAGCGACACTCCGGCCCAAGGCACGATGGCTGGCCCAAAGCCGAGCGCCACCAGCAAGCAAGCGAGCCCAATGATGAACGCGAAGCCCGTCGCAAATTCGCCGAACACAATCAGCGTGGCCGCGTCCCAGGGCACGCCGCTTCGCCACAACATATAGAGCGACGCCGGATCGCCAGCAATCGCCGCAGGCGTCAGCCACGAGAAGAAGTTGTCAGCGATGGTCGTGTCGAGCGAGGCGCGAAGGCCAATCCTCAAACCGAGAACGCGCCCGAAAACGACCGTGCGCAGCATCTCGGAACCGATCAGACCGAGCGAGAGCAGCGCGAGGCTCACATGCATCGGCCACGACAGCCCCACGAACGTTTGCCACGCGCTGCGGGGCGCACCGAGATCCGGCACCGCCCAGCGGATTCCGAGCAGCGTGAGCGCCACGAAGAGCGCGAGCAGCGCCAAGATTCTGGCCAGCGCCCGGCTCGACGAACGCCTCGCGGGCCGCGTTTGCCGTGCAGTTTCGGCGTGTGGCGATTGATTGGGGGCCTTCGGCCGAGCCTCCATCAGCAGGCTCACTCAGCGGCGCCCGGCGCCGAGCGTGATCAAAGCGGGGGCGGGCCGCGCCGTAAAGCGCGAGTCACGATTGCGGTAGAGCACGTTGTACGCGCAGGAGGGACTATTGGTTCCGTCCGGCTCGCGGATGCCAACGCAACACTGCTTGATGCGATCGGTGTCGAAGCTCTCTTCGTCCATGTGGGCGTGCACGTAGACGGCTTTCGAAGACGCCTCGGCGACACGCAGGCGCTCGCGGTCACTCAGGCCGGGCGCGAAGAGGGCGGCGATCAGCTGCTTGAGCGTAGCGAGCACCCGCTCGGGTTCCGGGCACTCGATTTCCCCGGACCAGAGGCGACTGATCACATCTTGCAGCCGCTGTTCCATCTCGAGCCCAGGCTCCATGTAGAGCGCGCTCACGAGCAACGCGCGCAAATCGGCGCGCGCCATGAAGCGCGGGAAGGGCAGCCAGCTGCCATCGTTCATGCGCAACAGGTAAGTAACGAGGTAGCAAAGCGGATGCGCCGAGGGCGACGACACGAAATCACTCACCCGCAATGCTCCGTGCGTCTGACGCTCGAGGTCGAGCAGCACGTCGTAAGTGGTGTAGCGGCTGCCGCGGTCGAACGACAATCCGCCTTGTCCCGTGAACGTCATCGTGTGAAGCTCGACACTGCGAACGCACGCCGTCGAAAGCGCGAGCTCGATGAAGGCGCCGACTTCGGCGTCGTTCACGCCTCGCGCCAGCACTGGCAAGAGTGTCGTGTTCACGCCGTGCTTGTCGAGTAGCGCGAGAACCCTGAGCTTCGAATCCAGCAGATTGCCGCCCAGCATCTGCTTGTTGACGCTCGGCTCGAACGAATCGAACGACAGAATGATGCGCGTATCGAGCCTAGCGAGCCGCTCGAGCAGCCACTCGTCCTTCAGGAAGCGCAGCCCGTGCGTGGAAATCGTGACCCGCCGAATGCCCTCTTGGTGGCAGAGTTCGACCAAGCGCTCGAAGGCCGGGTGCTGCGTCGGCTCGCCCCCGGTGAGGTTGATGATGCGCTTCTCGGGCGCGACCTGTCGCAGATGGCCGAGGATCGCGAGAAGCTCGGGCTCCGACATGTGGTAGGCGCCCTCGTTCTTGTTATGCGTGTAACAAATGGGGCAATCGAGGTTGCAGGCCGAGGTGATCGGCACGATCGGAAGCTCGATCCGCTGCTCGTGACTTTGGCAAGGACCGCAGTCGAAGGGACAGCCCTGCTCCACATTCTTCAGCGGCAGCGGGGCGCTCAAGACCGGCGCTTCGCGCGTGATCTCGTCGTACCAATCGGCGTTGGAAGACACGATGACCTCGGCCGCGCCGTGCTCCGAGCAACGCTTGCGCATCACGACCTGCCCCGCGCTGCGCCAAACCTCAGCAGGAACACTGCGCTTGCAGTGCCCGCACAGGCTCGTCGTCCGTCGCAGCAGCGCCTCACTCATCGAGTCAGCCCAAAAACTCCGTTTGCCGTGGCCAGCCGCACTCCGAACACCTGTGCCCTCCTTCTAGTACAGATCGGCGCCTGGGTGGACCCGAGCAGGTGCGCTGCGTCGTTCGCCTTCCTTTCGAGCCCCAGGAGCCAATCCTGAAACTTCTCCTGTTCGAAGTTCTAGGGTTGGCTCTAGGGCGAGTGGCTCGCCTCGGCCGTTCCCCCGTACACGCCCATGTCGACGCGACCCCCGTTCGGGGCCGGCTCATCACCCACGGCGGTTTGCGGAGCTCCGCTGTCGATACAGGGGCTCGTGGCCGTATCGTTCAGCCAGGCGTGGCTCCCGGCGTCGAAGTGACCCGCCGTGGACTTGAGATGAAAGTCGCGAGCAGCCGCGTCGACGAACAATGGATCGTCGCAGCCGGCGCCTGCGCTGATGACTCCAACGCCTGCCAGAGCCGCCACACTTCCGGACCCGTTCTTGTTGGTCGAATCGGTGTACTTCCCCGACTGAATGCAGCTGTACGAAAATTGAGTCGACGCCCCATCTACCAGCGCGACGTCGGCGATTGTGGAACCCCAGACGATGGTGTTGTTGACGCGCCCCTTGCCGGTTCCGTAATCCGCCTTGAAGTGATAACCGGTGATTCCGAATTGGTTTCCGTAGACCGTATTGTTGCTCACAATCGGATCGGCATCGTCCTTGATGCCGATGCCCATGGCATTACCCACCATGATGTTATGGTCAATCGTGGGATGGCTCGCTTCGCCGACCTCGACACCCGTGTCCACGCTATTTATCATCACGTTGTCGTGCGCCCACAAGTCCGAGCCCTCGCCGATGTCGAGTCCGTCGTTGCCGTTAGCGTCGAAGTAGCAGAACGCGATCTCTTCGCCCCCCGGCCCATCGACGTCGATGCCGTCCCCGGAGTTGTTCAAGAATGAGCAATGGTCGACCACGGCGGGGCTGTTCCCCAAGCTCAGGCCGTCATCACCGGCGTTGTTCTGAAATGTGCAATGACTGATGTGCCCGCCGGAGCCTTCGAGAGCGAGCGCGCCACGCACCGCAATCCCTTGGTAGGTGACCTCGCCGCCGTGTTCGAACGTAGCCCAAGTGAATTCGTTCGCCTGGGACTCCGGCACGAACAAGGTGAACGAGCCCCAGTGCTTGCCATCCGTGAGCCACGTGAAAACCACCGGTAGCGGCTCCGTTCCAAGCACCTTGACGCTGCGGTTCGCGTGCAGGTTGACGTCGGCCGCCATCGCCATGGTCGCGCCAGCCTGAAACTCGATGTCTGCGCTGGGTGGCAGCTCGACCGTCGCCCGCACTTCGTATCGCCCTTGATGAACGACGATGCGTCCAGTCCAGGGCGAAGCAAGCGCTTCGGTCGCGTGGATCGCGGTCACTGCGTCCGCGAGAGTTGGAAAGGGGTGCGTCAGAGTTCCGTCGGCGACGTCGAGCGTCGCACCAGCGACCACGTGAATCGGGTTCGTGAGTCCGCTGGCAGTGGCTGCCGCACCCCCAGCATCAGCGGCGGTACCGGCCGTCGCTGAGGCCGCTCCAGCGCTACTCGGAACTCCGCCTTCCGAATCCGAGGATGCGCCCGCGACGTTCGCAGCTCCACCCGAGGACACACCGCCCGAATTCGACTGATCGCTCCCGGCGATGGACGCCGCGCCGCCCGCGGTCCCGCCCGTCGTCGACGAGGCTCCGCCATTGACCGAGGCTCTCCCGCCGAGACCCGACGAAAGGCCAGCAAAGCCGCCCGAATCGTGGTTTCCCCCCGCATCCGAGCCGCACGCGCCCAACCAGAGCGCCGATAGCACGGACAGCCAACCAATCGAGCGCCCAGCGAGCGAATGACAGCGCATGCACAAAGGCTATGCCCGTCGATAGCACTCGAGATCCCGCCAACGGGTTTCGCGCCTGCGCGCCCCAGTCCAAGTACAAAACCGCCCCGTTCACCCGTCGCCTGAGCCGAGCGCGATCGCGCCAAGTAGGCCGTCGCGGAAGTGACCGCCGCCCAATGTTTCGGGTGCGAGCTCCACCTTTACCAGGATGGACCCGCTCGTCACCAACCCGCGACGCTCTACGCCAACGGACGAGACTCGAGCCAGGCCAGGGCTACGCCTTCGTCGGTGAACACCGGAGCCTCCAGACGGTCCTCGCGGCCAATGCGCGTCGCTTGAAGCTTGCCGATCGCCGTCTGCACCAACACAGCCACGGCTGCGAAGTCGCGCTGTAGCTCGAAACGCTGCTTGGTCATGGCGTTCTCGAACTCGGGATCGTTGCGACCAGGCGATGCGCGCAGATCGATGAGCAAGCGAAAACGTCGGCGGTCGACATCCTTCAATTCGTCGATGCCCGCCTCGAACGCGCGAACGACCTCCTCGAAATGCTCCGGGCGCAGGGACGTCCGAGTGAAGCGCACCAGCCTCGTGCGTGAATCGACGACGACCTGGATGAATTCGTTAGCAGCTCGAGTGACCACGCAGTGTCCTATCCTAAGACAGAACAGGGAGCGGCGCAGGGCAAGGGAAGTCGAGTGTGCATAGTGTCCAATGTGCGGAAGCGTAGGCGCTTACAGCGGCCCGTCTGCGATATCAGGCCGACGGCGCACGCGGACAGTTCCCACAGTGCCCGCACGAACGGAGCTAGGACCTTGTACGCCACGAGGCGCTCGAACGACGGAGGCTGTCCGGGATGCCTGCGCCATCGGATCGGTGAACCCCAGGCGCGCAAGCTCCACGAACCAACGATCGCGTTTCGATGCATGGACTGGGAGCCGCACCCGGATCCACCCATCGTATCAGGTGTTCAGCTGCGGGTGCCAGAGGCAGGCGAAGCCGATCGGCGACCCGGGCGCGTCTAGATCTCGTGACGCCCACGGACTAATTTGCCGTGGATGGTGATGAGGCGGTCCGCTAACTACTGTGTTCGCTTTGGAGCCTTGGGCTGCCTTGTGATTGGTGGTCTTGGGGCGACGCTCATCGGCATGATGTTCGATGGCGGCTGGGCTCCGGACGTGCTCATCGATCACGTGAAGCACACGACTTCGTGCACGTTCCCCGAGGCTGGAGCCGCCGAGGCGCTCGGCATTTTGCGGGTCTACGTAGCGCACTCGAACTGGCTCGCGATGGTTGCGTTTGAAGCCACTATCGCGGCGATCGCGTTGGTGTGCGCGGTGGTCGCGCTGGTCGCGGCGGGAAGATCGAACGGTCTCTGGCGGCGCTGGGAGTTCGCGTTGCTCCTAGTGCTCGGCCTGCTCAGTGTGGTTCTGGATGCGCGGGAGGTCGCTCGGGTCCGAATGCCGGGCGGAGGACACGCTTTCTTGTCACAGCTGCTCTCGACTCTGCCGCTACCAGGCTGTCAGTTCGTGAGAGACGATGTCTTTTGGGCGAGATTTGCGGGCGAGCCAGGATCGTTCGTGGTCGGTCTCGCGATGACCGCCACGGCCGCCTTCGCTCGCGTGCCGCGACCGTCGGAGGTCGCCGCGCGGCTTGCACATCTCCAACGATTACTCTACGTGGTCTCGCTTCTATTCGTCGCCGGTATCATGATGTCCCGCGCCAACTTCAGTTGGGTGCTGTCGCATTGGGAGGCAACCGACGACAAGACGTCGAAAGCGTTGAGTGACGTGATTCGCGCAGGCGTGGTTCAATCCGGCGTGGCCTACAGCACGATCCTGGCTGTCTTCTTTCTCCCCGTGCGCACGCTGCTCGCCTTGCATGTTAGCAAAAGCGTCCCGCTCGCTGAGCGTAAAACACCAAAGGCCCGCAAGAAATGGTTGGCGGAGCAGGGCTTGTCCGAATCGTGGCAAAAGGATGCGCGCCAGGTCCTTGCACTCCTGGCGCCAATCCTTTCGGCGCCCGTGTTCGACGCGGTCGCGAAGTTCTGAGGGCGGGCGGCTCTCGGCAGGCCTTGCCCAAACCTTTAAGGTGAGACGACGAGCTTGCGGCGCGTCACCACGGGCTGGCCCTCAAACGCGGGCACGTGGCAAGCCCTAAATTCGGCGGCGATGCAACGCGCTGTGGCGCCGCGCGCGAGGCCAGGCCCTTCGACGCGCACGCTAAGGGGGTCGCCCGAATTGCCGAAGCGAACGATGACGCGCGCGATGCCGTCGCCGCCGGGACCATCGTGACAATTGCGGGCGCGGGCCTCGGCTGCCGCCAACGTCGCGTTCGCAGCTTTGTGATCGAAGCTGCTCGCGTCCGGGCTTGGCGGCTCGAGTGGACTCGGTTCGAGTTCGAAATTCGGCGGCGGCGTGGTGCGCGGCTCGGCGGAGTGCCGCGCGCTCGGCGCGACGCTTGAGGCTGAGTTCGACGGCGTGACCCGCGGAGCGTGCGGCGAATTGCCGTCGATAGACTTGGCGGTCGAAGGTTCCTCAGTGGCATGCGGCTGAATCGGAGGCGCCAGCGAGGCCGCAGAAGGCGAGGACTCAGCCAACGGATCTTCGCTACTGCTTGGCACGGCGTTGCTGGCGGGCGGCTGCGCAGAGCTGCTGGCCGTGCCGTTCGCCGCGGCCGACTCAGGGGCCACCCCGTGCAGAGCCGATGCGCGTGAGCGCGCGCCCACGAGCCACACTAACGCGGCCAGCGCGACGGAACCTGCCCCGAATCCGAGCAGACGCCTCGAACGGACGACACGAGACCTGGCTGGAGCGGCTGTCGAGAGGGGCGGCAAAGTCGCCGGCGCCTGCACCAAGGCTTGCGGAGTGCCCGCATCCAAAACCGTTCGCGCGACGGCGAGTGACGGGGGAGCCGCGGGCAGCGTGTGCAGCGGGTTTTCGGCTGACAACGCGAGAGCCTGAGCTGGACTCGCAAACTCAGCGGGCTGCGTCGTCGGGGGCGCCGCCAACACCGGACGCAGTGCAGTCATCATGTCGCTGGCGTCCCGAAAGCGCTGACCCGGCTCCCGACACACGGAACGCGCGAAGACAGCGTCGAAACCGATTGGCAAAAGCGCGAGACAACCGAGCTCCTGGGCGCGCGCGGAGGCTGCAGGAATTGGGTCCAGCAAGATTTCTCGCATCAGCACCAGCGTGCTCGCCGCGTCGTCACGCGCTGCATTCCAGAAGTACTTGCCGCACAGGAGATAGAAGGCAATGAGCCCGAGCGCCCACACATCCGTTTGCGGCGTAATGCTCGCGCCGCGCGTGCTTTGCTCGGGCGCCATCCAAATCGGGCTGCCGATGGCGGCAGTGTCGGTGGCGCGCACCTCACTCGCGACCTTGGCGATCCCGAAGTCCAACACCTTGACGATCCATGGAATGCCGACGATGCGCGAGCGCGCCAGAAAGATATTCTCCGCTTTCAGATCACGATGCACGATACCGGCTGCGTGAGCCGCCGCGATGGCGTGCCCGAGCTGCTCGAAGGTCACCGCCACATCCGCCAGTGGACCCGCCCCGTGACGCTCGACATGCGCCGCCAAGTCCTGCCCCTCGAGCAACTCCATCACCAGCCAGGGCGTCTCGGTGGCCGCGTCGATACCCGCCGCGAGCACCTTCACCACATGATCGCTCTCGATGCGTGCGGCCACGCGAGCCTCCTGCTCGAAACGCTGACGGAGCTTGGGGTCCGCGGTCAACTGAGGGTGCATCAACTTGAGCGCGCGCGTG
>JAEUAF010000606.1 GCA_019695485.1 Sorangium sp. | reverse complement strand
CGGACTTGAAGCTCGACATCACCGTTTACAACGAGTGCCGGGCCAAGTGGGATGAGAATCACTGGTTCGCCGGTCACCGCAACGGACAGACCGGTCTTCAGACCGGGCAGGCGCCGAACCTCGCCCTCTTCATCGCCGCCAGCAAGTGGACGCAAACCAATCTCGAGAACGGCCACATGTGCGACGACGTTCGCTTCTGGGCGACGGTGCCGGCCATCATTCAGTAGCAAGCAAGGGCCCCGGGCGCGCGCTCGGGCTGCGCCCCACCGCGCTGCCGACCCAGTATACTCGGCGCCCTATGCCGAATCCGCCCACCCATTTGGGTGACACCCACAACTTTGGTCGCCACGTTTCGTTGCGTGGTGGGCGGGTCGTCAAGCCGCGCACTCTGCTGTGGGAGTGGCTGCTGCTCTCGGCGGATAGCCCGCTGCGCAAGCTGCTCGCCGAGTGTGCGCAGAAGGAAGGCTTCGGTCCCGAGGCCTTCGGCTTTTTGCCAGCGCTGAAGTTCTTTTCGTCGCGGTCTGGCCACGGCGGGGAGGTCGAACAGTTGGTGCTCGAGCCGCTACCCAGGCTTTCGCGCGAGCGCCGCCGCGAACTCGCGGCAATCGTAGGTCGCTCACTCGCGCTGTGGAGCTGGCTTGGTATCAGCGATCTGCATTGGGAAAATCTGGTGCTGGGGGTCGATGGCGAAGGGCGTGTGATTTTCGCGCCCCTCGACATCGAGATGATCTTGGCCGACCTCGCGCTCCCCACCGAAACGAAGCTCTTGCCCGATGCGGATCCAGAAGTTGCAGCGATCTGCCAGCACGCTTCGGGCGTGCGACGTGTGCTCCCCTATCTTGGCAAGCCCATCGAGGTCGAGGATCTGTTGACGATGGCGGGCGCCTATCTGGCGACGCTCGCGTTTCTCGACCGCCACTCGAAGCGCATTGCTAGCGTGTTCGCTGAGCTTCCTGGGTTCCGAGCAACGCCGATTCGAGTGTGTCTGCGCGGGACCGACGCGTATGTCCACGCCCATTCGGCGCCGCTGTGGCCGCCGTTGCTCGAGGCCGAGGCAGAGCAGCTGGCGCGAGGCGATATCCCCTATTTCTTCCGATTCTACGGGCGGCCGGGGATCCATTACTTCGGCGACCGAGCGCTCCGCGTGCTCAAGCGCATTCCGCTACGCGGGGACGTGCCAAAGCTCGATCCCATTTTGCAGGTTTCGCAAGCGCTGCGCTCCCCCTCACGGCGAAAGCTCCGCGAGGATGGGTTGTTTACGCTACTTGGCGCCTTCGACGCGCCGTCGTTCAGTGGCCGATACCGCAGCGACGAGCTTGGCGTGACATTCGGCGCGCGGCGCATCGCCGTGACCTTGGCGAATGGCGCTGAGCTCGCGTCGCGACGGAACCTGAGCGCCTTCGTGAGCAGTGTCTATTTGCCCTGCCGCTGCGGAGAGGTGCGTACGGTCTTCGTGCCAGCGGTCACTCGCTGCCGGGCGCCGCGCGTGATCTAGGCGGTGGCGCGCCGCGTTCTGGGTTGGCGCGCGGTTTTTCCGCTTTTCCCGCGTGCGCGGACCCAAGGGGCGTTCTAACCTCGCGGGCAGCGTGTCCGACCCCACCTGTGCTACTTGCCGTCGGCCCAGCGTCGCCTGCGTGTGCGATCGCATCGTCTCGCAGCCTATTCAGCGGCGGGTCCTGATTTTACAGCATCCGCAGGAGCAAGATGCGATCTTGGGTTCCGCGCAGATCCTGGCGGCGAGCCTGCCTACGGCAAAACTCGTCGTAGGCTTGAGCTGGCCGAACCTGGGGGCCGCGCTGGGCCAAGGCGAAGTCGACCTGCGGAAGTGGGCGGTGCTATTTCCGGACCGCGAGTCTACGGCGCAGCAAGTGACGGGTCGTGGCGGTGTGATTCCGCCCACTTCACTCGAGGGCATCGTGGTGCTCGACGGCACTTGGTCCAAAGCGAAGACGCTCTGGTGGCGCAATCCCTGGCTGAACAAGATGAATCGCATGTCGCTGCGGCCCAGCAAGCCGTCGATCTACGGCCACCTGCGCGCCGAGCCACGTCGCGAGTTCGTGTCCACGCTGGAGTCGGTCGCCGCAGCGCTCACGCTGTGCGGGGAAGCCCCGGAAATCGAAGCCTACCTCGCGCGCGTGTTTCGGACTCTGGTTCAGCGGGTGCGCGATGCGCGGATCATTCCGCCTGCGGCTCGCCGCTCGGCGTCGAAGCCACGCCCACCCCGCACCGGCGGCGCCGCAAGCCCGCGCACTCCCAAGGATTCCAGCGGCCAATGACGCCGTTCTCTGCGCCATGAGCACAGGCGGCGAGGGGGCGCGCCGTGCGCGAAGCATCCAAACCAACGCTGAACGCTTGGCCGCGATCCGCGCCGAGCACGAGCGTCTGGCCGAGGCCTTCCGCCAACGTGCCGCGACGCTGCAGCGCCGCAGCGCTTGGCTTTCCGCGGCGAGGCTAGCGTTGTTCTTGCTGGCCGGGGCCGCGCTTTTCAGCGCGTTCACCAGGCGCGAGCTGGCCTCGCAATCGTGGTTGGCAGGGTGCGCCGTCGCGGGGTTTCTCGTGCGCGTGGTCCTTCACGCTCGGCTATTCCGGCGTCAGCGCGAGGCCGAGATTTGTCGCAGCATCGAGCAACGTCACCTCGCTCGCACCACGCGCGGCTGGACGCGCTTTCCCGTAGCCAAGCCCACGGTTTCTGAAGAGCACGCATACGCCTTCGACATCGATCTGGTGGGGGAAGGCTCGCTGATGCAGCGCATCGATGTGTCCCACACGGTCTGGGGCGAGCGCACGCTGCTCGACTGGCTGTCGACTTTGGCGCCAACAGCGACCATTCTCGAGCGACAGGCGGCGCTTCAGGAGCTCGCGGAGGTGCCGGATTTTAGGCGACGGCTCGAGCTCGCGGGGAGGGACGATGGCAAGCTTTCGGGCGAGCGTTTTCTCGACTTCGTGCAGCGCGCGCCGCGGGTCGGTCGTGGCCTGGCCGTGTTGCTACACGCCTTGCCGCTGCTGGGATGCGGGGTTGCGATGTCGGTCAGTCGTGGTCTCGTGTCACCGGTCTGGCTCGCGGCGCTCTTGCCCCAAGCCGTCGTGGTCGCTTGGCACTGGCGGGGGGCTTCGCAAGCATTCGCGTTGCTCGACACGCGTCAACGCCACCTGGAGGCGTTCGGCGAACTGTTTCTTTGCATCGAAGGACAGTCCTTTCAGTCACCGCTTCTCGGTCGAATGCGTGATCGTTTCAACGTCGAGGGCAAGACAGCGTCGTCACAAATGCGGGCGCTGGCGAGTTGGGCGGGCTGGGCAGAACTCAGATTTCAGGCCCTCGTCCACCCGTTCGTCAACCTGCTCTTGATGTGGGACTTGCACCTGCTGCTGCGCATCGAGAGCTGGACGCGCCGTATTGGCAGTCACGTGCGAAGCTGGTTCGAGACCGTCGGCGAGTTCGAAGCCCTGGCCTCGCTCGCTACGTTGCGCAGCCTCGAGCCGGGCAGCGCGTTTCCCGAGATCGAAAGCGAAGCCCCGGCATTTGCCGCACGGGACTTGGCGCAGCCGCTATTGCCGCTGGAGGAACGCGTCGGTAATGATCTGACCATCGCCGGTCGGGGAGCCTTCTTGATCCTCACCGGCTCCAACATGGCGGGCAAGAGCACCCTGCTGCGGAGTATCGGCCTGAATGCGGCGCTCGCCTTTGCCGGTGGTCCGGTTTGCGCCGCCGCGCTGACGCTGACTCCCGCGCGGCTCCGCAGCAGCATGCGTGTTCGTGATTCGCTGCAGGCGGGGGCGAGCTACTTTTACGCGGAGGTCTTGCGAATCAAGGCGCTGATTGCAGACGCCGCCGCCGACCCGCCCATTCTGTTTCTGTTCGACGAGCTGTTGCGCGGAACGAACGCTCGCGAGCGTAGCCTCGGCGCCCGCGCGATCATTCTTCACTTGGTGGACAAGGGAGCGCTCGGCATCGTTGCCACGCATGACGAGGCGCTCTGTGAGCTCTGCGACGAGCCCGGGCTGCTCGGCAGTAATGTGCACTTTACGGATCAGATGCGGGATGGAAAGATGGTCTTCGACTTCAAGCTCCGGCAAGGCCGTGCAACCGGCGGCAACGCCCTCGCCATCTTGGAGCAAGCAGGGATTGGTCGCGCGCCGGAGCCGCGGGTTGGCGCCAGCCAGCGCTCAGAGATCGAGCTCGCTGAGTGACGGGTGGTCGTCCGGGCGGCGACCGAGCGGCCAGAAATACTTGCGCTCGCTCTCGGCGATGGGCAGATCGTTGATGCTGGCGATGCGCACCGCCATCAACCCTTCGGAATCGAATTCCCAATTCTCGTTGCCATAGCTGCGAAACCAATGCCCGCTGTCGTCGTGCCACTCGTACGCGAAGCGCACGGCGATGCGGTTCTCGCGAAATGCCCAGACCTCCTTGATGAGCCGGTAGTCGAGTTCGCGCTGCCATTTGCGCGTGAGAAATGCCTCGATGGCTGTGCGCCCGCGCAGAAACTCGGCGCGGTTCCGCCAGCGGCTGTCTTCCGTGTAGGCGAGCGCCACCCGACTCGGGTCGCGGCTGTTCCAAGCGTCTTCGGCGAGCCTGGCTTTCTTGGCTGCGGTTTCGGCGTCGAATGGGGGAAGGGGCGGTCGAGACATCTGCGCTCCGGGTTCGTCGCAAAGGTGGCGACGGACTCGGAAGGTCTACACCGATTCCTAGATCCCGTGTCTTGTGTGGTCAGGGGTCAAATTTCGGCGTCAGCGGACTCGCGCGGTCGCTGCCGCTCGCGCAAGTTGCGTCCGAGCGTCGGAATCCCTTCCCTGAGGGGTGCCGCTTGTTGTACTTGCGTCCGCATGTCGACCCCGACCCCTAGCGCAGACATCGAGAAGAAGTCCGTCTCCCTAGACGGGCGCGTCTATCAAATCCAGGCCCTGGCAGACGACCAGTTCACGGTGTTGCTCGCGGGCGTCCCGGTGGGCCGCATCGTGTATACCTTTGGCGCAGCCAATGGCGTACCGGAGGGCGACGCTATTTCGGAGGACGACCTGACGGCGATCGGCGAGGCTTGGTTCGCAGCCCTCGACGCGTAGCCAGGCTCGGACGCGCCCCGCACGAAGTCCATCCGTCGACCTCGTGCGAAGCTCAGCGGGCGCGGTCCGATGCCGCCCTCGCCCGACCTTCGGAGCTCTATATCTCCTTGGAGACCAGGTGAAGGGGCGCGCTCGAGTTTAGAATGCGGTCGTTCGCGATCATGAGTGCCGCCGAGTGTGCATCACGCAGGTGCCGGCCGACACTGAACCGCGAGTCGTTGCGATAGCCCGCCGTTCCGCAGATGCGCAGGGCTTTCGTGACGATATCGACCACGAGCTGCGATGACGTCACCTTGAGGTTGTTCATTCGCAAGGCGAACGCGATCGAGGAGAGCACCGCGCGGCCCGATTCCGCGCTTGGGTCGAGGCCATCCAATTCCGTGGCCATAGCCTGAACCTGGAGCCGCATGAGTTGGAGCGTGCCGCTTACCTCTGCCAAGCGCAGCGCTGCGGGCGGAGTGACTCCCGGAGTTTGGCGGGCCACGTCGCGGATGAAGGCGCGAGCGCGATCGACCGCATCGCTGGCGATTCCGAGCCAGGTTGCACCCCACAACACGTGTGCGAACGGCAACATGGTGTGCGCAGAGATGTCGGCGAACGGCGCCGGAACGATGCGCGCTTCAGGAAATTCCGCGGTGACGATGTAGCCGAGGCTGCAGGTGCCGCGCATGCCGAGCGTGTCCCAGGTCAGCGTGCGTTCCATCTGGCAGTCGGCGCGCGGCACGAACACCATGGCCTGGTCACTGGCGGGCGAGTCTGCTCCGCGACGTGCCGTGATCAGAAGGTCATCCGCCGCTTCCCCGTACGAAACCACGCTGCCATCTTTGCGGAGGCGGCAGTTGCCATTGGCCAAGCGTTCTACGGGGGCAATGCTGGTGCGCGTCGAGCCGCCCACGCCGGCTTCCGTGGTGACCGACGCGATCAGGCGTTGGGCCTTTGCACCTTGTCGCAGGAAGCTTTCGAAGAATTCCGAGCCCTGACCGTGGCGCACCAAGCATGCGACCTGGATTTGGTGCATCGCGAAGATCATGCCGGTGGAGCCGCAACGTCGAGCCAGCGCCTCGCACATGCCCGCGAGCTCCAAGATAGTCGCGCCAGGGCCGCCGAGCTTGGCTGGCACATGGGCGGAGAGCAGTTCCGCGTTCTTCAGGGCATCGAACGCCTCACTCGGAAAGCGAGCGTCGCGGTCGACGGCCTCCGCGTTGGGTCCAGCGAAGCGTTCAGCGACATCACGAGCACGTTCGAGTAGGGAAATCACCGCCGCCGCCAAAGCACAGGCTATGCCATACGCTGGCAACCGCCCTTTTTCGAACGTCGGCAGGGCAGCCCTGCCGCGCCTCCGCGAAGGATTTGCGCGCTTCTGCGCGGATGACGAATGACTTGCGTCTTCACCCGTCCCAATTTGGAAGAGGCATTCAGCGCCGAAAAACCAAGCTGCCTTCGACGCGACTCAGGGGGGCCTTGAAGCGCGGGTTTTGGTCCAAGCGCAGGCACCAGCTCGGCCCTGGTAACGTCAGCGCCTCGACGATGCGCTCGGGGAGCGATGCCTCGTCGAGAGCCCGTGCCTTGAGGGTCGGTTCGATCGCTATCACGAAGGACGGCAGCGCATCGCCCGCCACGACCTTGCGGACCAGATATGCGAGCTTGACGCCCGGGAAAAGGGCTAGATCGCTAGCGACGGCTGCGAGCTCCGGAGCGCTGAGTCCATGGGGCACGAACTCGTCGTCGATGTTCAGTTCCTCGCGTGCGCGTTCGCGGGCGACCTGTTCCGCATGCGCACCTTCGGCTCGCGTCAGGCTGTCGGCCGCGGCCTGTCGGTTGCCCGTGCGCTCGTAGTAGCGGGAAAGCAATGCGCTCGCGATCGAGCGCAGCCTGGGATCCCCGCCGGTCTCGAAGGGCTTCATCAACTCCACGCCCGCGGCGTCATCGCGTAACAGCAACACACGAGCACAGGAAAAGCGTGCTCCCGAGTGTTGGGGATCGAGCTCGAGCACTGCTCGAAAGAGCGGCAGTGGATCCGCGTCAGGATGCACGTCTTCGTTGAGGTCGGCGCGAGCAAACGCCTCCTCGGGCGTGAGCGCTCGCTCGGTCGCGCGCTGCTCGAGTGTCGCCAACCGTTGCCGCTTGTCCTGCATGCTCTCGTACTGTTCCTGCCACTCTTTGTGCACCTTCGCGGACCAGCGGTATCCGGCCTGCTCCGCGACTGCGATGTAGTGCGCGCCCAGTAGCTCGCGCGCGGCGCTCGTGGCTGGGGGGTCCTCGACTTCTGGTAAAACCGCGAGCTTCTGCAAGCGATCGGCGAGGCTCGGGTGCGTATCAGTGCTGCCGGTAACCTCCTCGAGAGACCGCTTCAGCGCTTCGCGCGCGTCCGCCGGAGGCTGCGCTTGAACGCGCTGCTCCCAGTCGAGGAAGAGGCTTGCTGGAGGGTGTGGAGAGTCGAACGACTTTCGTTGCACCGCGCGCCAGAATTCGCCTTCGAGAGCGCCGCGCACGTGCACGTTCGTCAGCGCCTGAGCGGCGCGCCGGGCACCGACCACTTCGGCGCTGACCGCGTCGGCTTCGTACTCGTTTTGGCGTCGCAGCGGGAACGTCAGCGCACTCAGTCGCGGCACGTACCATTCCAGAAAACGCTCGAGCGGGCGGTTGTTGCCGGTTGATTCCAAGAGTGCGACATACGACCGCACCGCGCGGTAGAGCCAGCCCGTGAAGCGTCCGTGGTTGCCGCTCAAGTGCCCGAACTCGTGGGCGAGCACTGCGGTAAGGTCCTCTGTCGACAGCGATTGCAGCAGCGGGAACCCGAGCAGCAGCGTGTTTCTGCTTCCAAACAGCCCAAAACGTGGCCGCTGCGTCACTGCCGCATTGTACTCCTCGGTGACCAGCACCCACTGAAGGCTCGGCACGCGCAGCTTGCTCGACAGGCGATCGATGATGGCGAATAACCCAGGGGCCATGCTGCGGGTGAGCGGTAGTCCCTGCGGATCGTGGGTCTCGACGCGCAGGGCACGGAAGAGCGCGCCGATCAGCACGAGCAGCGGAACTCCCGCCTTCCACCCCAGCTTCAGCAGTACGAACGACGGCTTCAGGATGATCAGCATCAGCATGCCCGCAAGCAGGCCGAGCGCCAGCACTACTACCAACAGGTAGACGAGATAGCCGAGCGCCGCGAAGGCCACGACCTCCGCGACGTAGAGTCGCGGCATGCGCCGCATGCGCTCGTTCAGTTTCTTGATCCGTGCCTCGAGTTGTCCCGCGTCCATCCCAATTTCAGGCTAAGCCAGAGCGTGCCCCGCTGGATAGATCGACGAGAATGCGGCGCAAATTCCAGGGATTTTTGGGCCGCGGGCGGTCGCGAGCGACGCGGCTGGGCGCATCCCGGCCGGCTGCGACTACTTCAGCTGGCAGATGTCTCTGCGCGGGCAGCAGAGCGAGTGGTCGTTCCACTGAGTGAGTCCCTCAATTCAGTAGATCCATCAAGTTCGGAGCCGCCGGTGCCTTGCCTGCGCCGTCGGGGGCAAGGCCTTTGAGGAGCTGTTGCAGAAGTTCCAGCGGAGCCGCGTCGCTGTTGGGGCCCGCTGAAGTCTTCCCATTTCGTCGGGCGCCGAGCAGATTTCCGAGCCCCTGAGCGCCGCCGAGCTGCGCGAGCAACTTGGACATTGGGTCGTCGGGGCTTCCCAGGTCACGTAGGTCTTGGTCGCCGTGCGCTTGGCGCAGGTAGCGCGCGCTCAGACGTCGCACCTCTGCCGCGTGGCGGGGCACGCGCGCGAGTTCGTCGAAGAAGCCAGAGCTTGGCGCAATTTGAAACTTGTAGCGCGTCACATAGCGTCGCAGCCCCTCGAAGAATTCCGCGTTGCCCACGGCCTTGCGCAGCGCGGAATAAAGGAATGGGCCCTTGCCGTAAACCAAGCCAGCATAGGCAATCGACGAAGGGAAGTTATCCACGGGGCGATCGACCGCGCCATCTGGCTGCCCCAGCAAACGCATCATGCGATAGTTCATGAGTACGTGTTGCCCTGCGTCGGCCTGGGCGCGCGCGGCGCCGTAGCGATCCTCCAAGTAGAGCAGGGTGCTCCACTGCGCCATGGACTCGTCTTCAAAAGCGTGTTCGCGGGAATCACTCCCGACCAAGCCATGCCAGTATTGGTGAGCCAGTTCGTGAGCCGTCGTAAACTCGAGCGCAGAGCGCTGGAAATCACCGCCAGCGCCCATCAGGCCGAGCAGCTGTTCCATGCCCTTGGCTGGGGGCCGATAGAACATGCTCGCCACCGTTACTAGGCCGGAGAACTCGACGCCTCCCGCGCCCCCGACCACGGGCGCCTCCACGACGCTGAGCGCCCGATACGGATAGGGCCCAAAGCGCGCTTCAAACTCCTTCAGCGCCTCGCTTGCCACGTCTAGCACTTGCAGGCCTGCGGCTTCGTCGCCACGCACGCAGTACGATCGCACGCTGACGTCCCCCACGTCGCGGGAAACCGAGACGAACTGGCGGCTCGCGTACACCGCGAAATCACGGATCAGTCCGGCGGCGACACTGAAGGTGTGATGAGCCTTGCCCGGCACTTCGAGCTTGGTGGCTCCCGT
>JAEUAF010000574.1 GCA_019695485.1 Sorangium sp. | reverse complement strand
ATCCGTGCGACGGCGTCGAGTACAGCGCTGGTTTCGTGGTGCGCGATGGGGCGCCGCCTTACGCGCTCCGCGCAACCCAATTGCCAGCTGGGTTACAGTTCAATGCAGACACGCGAACGCTTTCCGGAATCGTGGCAACCACGGCGAGCGTCACGCTGGAAGCGGTCGATTCCGAGGGGCAGCGCGGCACGCGCACGTTCACGTTGACTCCCCGCGACGCGTGTTGGCTGGGCTATCTGGCGGGACACACGACTGCGACGACGCTCCAGCTCTACGACCCCGTGCTCGCGACACATCTGTCGTTCGAGCAGCTGCAGCGCGCGGACGAAAGCGGGAGTGATTTCGAATTTTCGCCGAATGGGCGGTTCATTGCCTATCGGATCGGCGCGGCCGACAGCTCGTACCGTTTGGTCGTGCTTCAAGCGCCCGAATGGGAAGCTCGGCCGCTCGCGTTCCCTGGCTCGGTCACGCAATACGCCTGGTCCAAGGACTCCTCGGCGCTCGCCGTCGCCTTCGCGAAGGACGCCGATACTTGGCTCGGCGGTGCGCGCATTGCGGCTAGTGCGGACAGCGGCGCCGGCGGAGCGGGCGGCGCGTCGGGCGCGGACGTGAGCTTCTTCGAGCCAGTGCCAGCGCCCGTCGAGTCCGAGTTGACCTGGTTCGGGACTGACTCGCTGGTCTTCAACGGGACCGACGATCCGGATTTGAAAGACTATCCGGAGTTGCGGCAACTCTTCGTCACTCGATTGACGATGACGGGCTTCGCGCTGCCCGTCGCGGGCGCCGCCATCTACACGGCGCCGTTCGTGATCTCCCCGGCGGGAGAGGGCTTCTTCCTCGCCATTCCCGAGGACCACACGCTCGGCTATCACGGATTTGCCGGCGCCGTCGGCGAGGAGACCACCAACACCTTGTTCGGGAGTGCGCGCCCCGATCCGTTTGGGCTTTACGCGGCGACGCTTTCGGGAGACCAAATCTCCCTCTTCGATTTGACGTCTGGCTCTGTCGGCACGGGCGCTGACAACAAGGTCCCAGTCGCGAGCGCGGCAGGCTGCCCCGTATTACTCGGCTGGGCGCGCGGCGCGGAGCGGCTCGCTTGCGCAGCCGACACGGCGACCGGCGGCGAAGTGCGAATCCTCAACCTCAATGCCGCCGCCAACACGCTCAGCAGCGACGCCGTGAAGGCGCCCTACACGTACAGCCAGGGCTTGGCCCAAGGTGAGCGACGCTTGTTCTCCCCGAGCGGCGATTGGCTCGCGTTCACGACGGAGAACAATCTGTACCTGGCGAACTTGGCGGACGGCACGCCCTACCTCATCCGCAAGGACGCCGTTTGGCCGGTCCCCGCGCCCGGCTCTGTCACGCTGCGCGAGCTCGAATTCTCACCGAATGAGCAGCTCCTGCTCGAACACCGTGACTCTCACTTGTTCATCCACAGCGTGGTCCGACCTGACTACACCTCCTTTCAAGCGGAAGGACTCGGCGCAGCGTTGCCGAGCCCCACGCCGTGCTCGGAGGACTTCGTCACTGCCCCCGACAGCTTCTGCGGAGCCGCCAGTGCGCCGAAAGGGTTCGCCTGGTCGCCGAGCTCCGACTTCGTTGCCTTCCTCAGAGTCGACGGAAAGCTCGATGTTCTGGATCTCCGAAATCTCTATCAGGGTTCGACGTCCGTGAACCCCGTCGATGCGCAGTGTGCCAGCAACTGCGCCTTCCGCTTTCAACCCTAAGTCCCCTGCACTCCTACAAAAGCGCTCGCTCGCGAATCACATAGAAGAGGCGTCCAAATGGCTGACATTCAAGCACTCGTGACCACTATTCCCAACCCCGTTCCCCCTCACAACGTCAATCTGGGGTGTTCGGGACAATTTAGCACCATCAACATCACGGCGTTTCCGGATCCGCGCACGGTGAGCGGCACCTTCAACCCCACAACCAAGGCCGCGACCGCCAAAATCGGGCAGACCGAATACAATAACCTCTGTCACCTGCTTCAAGCGGGGGTAAACACTACCGACATCCGCCTGACACTCGACCCGAACGACGGCACCAAGGTGATTGGGTTCTCGTCCTTCCCAGCGACTCAGGCACTGATCCCGGCGTCCGACGTTCACGCGATCGCCGTCAAAGCGGAGGAGCTCGTCCATTTGTTGCGTTCGATCGACCACAACGTTCGCGAGCTGCTCGAGCTCGCACGGCCCGCCCCGGTGAAGTCGGACATCACCGAGATTGCTCCGGACAAGGCCAAAACCGGCACCGGCTGAGCGGCACGTCGAAAAGTTCAGAACCGAGTCGAGTAGGTCGCGCGCGCCGCATGCGGATCCACCCCGAGCGACCAGGCGGGGGGTTCCGCGGCGCGCGGCGCGCGCAGCAGCAACCAGACTCCGGTCGTGGCCGTGGCGACCGCGAGTCCGCCGCACACCCAGGTCAGCGCTTGCTCCCGCTCGCCTCTGGCCTGCAAGTTGGCCCCGCCCGTATCCCAGACTTCCCGCTGGCTCGACGGCAACGCACTCGTCGCCGCCGCCCAGGCCCGTTCCTCGCGCGCCGTATCGCGCATCGCCAGCGCAAAATACACGGCTACTGTGCTCGCAGCAGCGGAGCCAAGCAATAGGCTAATTCCTCCGACTCGCGGAGACGACCAGTAGCGCGATGGCGTCGCGGCTCGCTGGTCCGGACGAGCAACGGGGGTCCGCGGAAGCACGCTGGGCTGC